>CALNAL010000322.1 GCA_937874445.1 uncultured Acetobacteraceae bacterium
GAGAAGCCGCTGCGCTTCCAGCTGCGCTGACGGGAGCGCCCGCGGTTGGGGGGCCACGGTTGCATGGGCCGGCAAACGCGCCATGATCCCCCCGATTCGTGAAGGAGAGGCGCATGGACTGGCAGGCGGCGGCAGTGGAGGCGGGACGGATCGCCCAGGCGTGGACGGCGGAGGGCGGCCCCGGCGGCGCCGTGCTCGCCTTCGACGGCGACGATCTGCGCGCCCAGGCCTGCGGCGGCATGGCCGACCTCGAACTGGGGCTGCCCTTCCGCGCCGATACCGTGGTGCGCTTCGCCTCCATCTCCAAGCACATCATGGCCGCGACCCTGCTGCACGAGGAGGGCCGGCCCGGCATTCCCGCGCTCGACGACTTCCTGGGCAGCCATCTCGCGCTGTCTCCCGCGTTCGCCGGCGTCACCCTCGGGCGCGCGCTCGACATGACCGGCGGGCTGCCCGATGCGCTGGAGACCTTCCGCCTCCTCGGCGTGCCCTCCTCCGCCGCCCTGGACCACCGCGCCATGCTGGCGTTCGTGCGCCGCCTCGACCGGCTGAATTTCGCGCCCGGCAGCGAGATCACCTATTCCAACACCGGCTATCGCCTGGTGCAGGCGATCCTCGCCGGGCACGGCATCGACTATCCCGCGCTGGCGGCCGAGCGCCTGCTGCGTCCGCTCGGCATCCCGCTGCGCTTCGCCTACGACTTCACCGAGCCGGTGCCCCATCTCGCCGGCGGGTACTGGAAGGATGGCCAGGGCGCCTGGCGGCACGGGCTCTACGGGATGCACATCTCCGCCTCCGGCGGCTGGGCCGGCTCGGCGCACGACCTCGTCACCTGGCTGCAGGCGCTGCTGGCCGGGCGGGCGCCGCTGGAGGGCATCCTGCCCCGCCTCGCCCACCGCCGCACCCTCGCCGACGGGCGCCCCACCGGATACGGCCTGGGCCTCGCGCGCCAGAGGCTCGGCGACCACCTGCTGGTCGGCCACGGCGGCTCGCTGCCGGGGTTCCGCTCCTACTTCCTGATCGACCCCGAGACCCATGCCGGGGTCGTCGTGGTGTGCAACCGCGAGGACTGCGAGACCTCCGCCCTCACGCTCAAGGTGATGGCCGCGCTCTACGGCGAGCCCCTCGCCGAACCCGCCCGCGGCGTGCTGCCGCGCGGGCTGTTCGCCATGCCCGGCACCCCCTTCTGGATCGCGCACGAGGCGGGCACCCTGACCTGGCTCGGCGCGTCCGATACCGTCTATCCCGACGCCGGCGGGGGCGTGGTCAGCCGTTCCGCCCACATGCCCGTGCGTCTGCGCTTCGAGGATGGCGCGATCGTGGGCGAGATCAGCTACGTCGTCCGGCGCTTCCTGGCCGTGCCCGGCGGACTCGAGCCCGATCCCGCCTGGGAGGGAGAGTGGGTCTGCGCCGCCCAGAACGCGCGCCTGGCCATCGTCGTCCAGGACGGCATCGCGCGTCTGGTGCGCGGCACCGGGCCGCTGCGCGCGGAGCTGGAGCTCAGCCCCATCGGCGAGGGGCGGGCCCTGGTGGAAAACCGGGACGGCTCGTCCGGCGAGCGCGTCTGCCTCGCCTTCTCGCGCGACGAGCTGCGCCTCGTCTCCAACCGTTCCCGCGGACTGCGCTTCACCCGCGGCTGACCCGGGGCAGCCCCCCGGAGGCCCCGTCATCGGTCCCAGCATGCGGGACCCCGAAAGCACCCGGACCGATCCGGGGGGGCACTCCGCTTCGATCCAGACGGGGACACGATCTTTCGCCAGTCTCCTCGTCGCGGGATGCCTGCCGGGAAGCTCGGTCGGCCCCTCCGGCCCCGGCATTGTGGGTGTTGACGCCATCCCCCCGGCCGTGCCCTCTGTGCGGCAAGTGCTTGGGGAGAGTCGCCATGTTCATGACTGATGATTTCCTGCTGAATTCGCGCTGGTCGCGGGCCCTCTATCACGAGGTCGCCAAGGACCTGCCGATCATCGACTATCATGCCCATCTGCCGCCGGCCGATATCGCCGGGCGGCACAAGTTCGCCAACCTCGCCGAGCTGTGGTTGGGGACGGGCACCTACGGCGACCACTACAAGTGGCGCCTGATGCGGGCCAATGGCGTGCCCGAGCGGCTGATCACCGGCGATGCCTCCGCTCGCGACAAGTGCATGGCCTTCTGCTCGATCCTGCCGAAATGCGCCGGCAGCCCCGTGCTGCAGTGGTCGCACCTGGAGCTGAAGCGCCTGTTCGGCCTGAACGACGTGATCAACGCCGAGAACGGGCCGCGCATCTGGGACGCCGTCAACGAGCAGCTGGCCGGGATGGACACCTGGTCCTTCCTCCGCCAGGCCAATGTCGAGATCGCCAGCACCACCGACGATCCCGCCGATGACCTCGCCGCCCATGAGGTCCTGGCGAAGTCGGAGCTCAAGACCCGCGTGCTGCCCGCCTATCGCCCGGACAAGGCGATGCATATCGAGGCCGCCGGATTCCCCGCCTACCTCGAAAAGCTCGGCAAGGTCGCCGGTGTCTCCATCGACAGCTTCGCCTCCCTGGTGAAGGCCCTCGCGGCGCGGGTGGACTACTTCCACGCCCATGGCGCGCGCGTCAGCGACCACGCCTGGGACCTCAGCCTGCCGACGGAACTGCCCGACGACGCCGCCCTGGAGAAGCTGTTCGCCCGCCGCATGGCCGGCGCAGAGCTGACCACCGCCGAGTGCGCCGCCTATGTCGCCGGGCTGCTGCTGCATCTCGGACGGGTCTACGCGCGCAAGGAGTGGACGATGTGCTTCCACATCGGCGCCCTGCGCAGCGTCAGCACCCGCGGCCTGAAGACGGTGGGACCCGATGCCGGCTTCGATGCCCTCTCGGAGATCCCGGTGGGCGAGTCGCTGTGCAAGCTGCTCGACGGGCTCGACCGCGACGACCTGCTGCCGCGCACCATGCTGTTCTGCCTCAACCCCGGCATGAACGAGGTGCTGGCGGCGGTCATGGGCTGCTTCCAGGACGGCAAGATCGCCGGCAAGCTGCAGTTCGGCCCGGCCTGGTGGTTCTGCGACCACAAGGACGGCAACCTCGAGCAGCTGCGCACGCTCGGCAACTACGGCGTGCTGGGCACCTTCGTCGGCATGGTGACCGACAGCCGCAGCTTCGCCTCCTTCCCGCGGCATGACTACTTCCGCCGTCTGGTGTGCCGCCTGCTGGGCGAGTGGGTCGAGGCGGGCGAATACCCCGCCGACTTCGACGCCCTCGCCTCCCTGGTGCGCGGCATCTCCTACGAGAACGCGAAGAAGTACTTCCGCTTCTGATACCAATCGGCTTTCTTGCCGTTCTGAGCGAAGGGACCGGAGCAGGTCGGGGCATGCGCAAACCGCACGCCCTGGCCTGCTCCGCCTGCATAACGGGGGGCGATGAACCTTATCATAACGATGCTTATGATAAGGTGTATGTCCGATCCCAACGATATTCTCTTCCTGCTCCATGACGTGGCCCGCCACCTGCGGCTCGATGCCGACCGCAGGGCCTCCTGCCATGGGCTGACGCGGGCCCAGTGGGTCATCCTCTATCGCCTGCACCACACCCCCGGCCTCTCGCAGAAGGAACTCGCGGAGGTCCTGGAGGTCGAGCCCATCACCGTGGCGCGGCTCATCGACCGGCTGGACGAGCGCGGCCTCGTCGAGCGGCGCCCCGATCCGGCCGATCGCCGGGTGTGGCGGCTGCATCTCCTGCCCCCGGCGGATGCCGTGCTGGCGCAGCTGCACGGCGAGCGCGTGGCCATGCTCGAGACGGCGACCGCCGGGCTCGATGCCGAGGCCCTCTCCCGCCTCATCGCGGTTCTCTCCCGGATCAAGGCCAATGTGGTGGCCGACCTGCGCGCCCGCGCGCGTCCGCAGAGCGCACAGGAAAACCGGTAATGCCCGAGGCTCCCGCCGAGAAAATGCCCGGTTCTGCGCGAGTCGCGTCCGAGCCCCCCTTGCGCCAGACCCCCTTGCGCCGGCGCGCCAGGCGCGGGCGGCTGCTGCGTCCGCTGCTGATGCTCGGGGGGGTCGCCGTCGTGGCGATCGGCTCCGTGCTCTGGTGGCTCGCCGGCGGGCGCATCGTGGAGGTGGACAACGCCTACGTGCGGGCCGGCAAGCTCCTCGTGGCCACCGACGTCTCGGGCATCGTCAGCGAGATCGACGTGCGCGAGGGCGAGGCGGTGAAAAAGGGTCAGGTGCTGTTCCGCCTCGATCCCAGGCCCTTCGAGATCGCGCTGGCCGGGGCGAAGGCCAACCTGGCCCAGGTCGCCCTGCAGGTGGAGGCCGACAAGCGCGAATACCAGCGCATCCAGCGCGGCATCGAGGCGCAGCGGGCCCAGGTGGCGGCCGATCAGGCGAACTACGACCGGTTTGCCACCCTGGTGAAGAACGGCGGCGTCACCCGCGCCGAATACGACGATGCCCGCTTCCGTCTGGCCGCCGACCGCGCGGCCGTGGGCGGGCTGACGGCGCAGGCCCAGGCGCAGCTCGCCCGCCTCGACGGAGACCCCGAGGTGGCGGCGACGTCCACCCCCGAATACCTCCAGGCCCTGGCCCGGGTGGAGGAGGCGCAGCGCCAGCTCGACCACTCCGTGGTGCGCGCGCCCTTCGACGGCATCGCCACCCAGGTCGATGCCATCCAGCCCGGCAGCTACCTCGGCGCCGCGACCGCGGCCTTCGGGCTGGTGGCCTCCCGGCACGTGTGGATCGAGGCCAACCCCAAGGAAACCGAGCTGACCTACGCCCGGCCGGGAGACCCGGTGCATTTCACGGTGGACACCTATCCCGGGCGCAGCTGGCAGGGCAGCGTCGAGAGCATCGCTCCGGCCAGCGGATCGGAGTTCTCGATCCTGCCGGCCCAGAACGCCTCGGGCAACTGGGTGAAGGTGGTGCAGCGCATTCCGCTGCGGGTGAAGCTCGACCTCCAGCCCGACGCGCCGCCGCTGCGCGCGGGGATGAGCGCGGTGGTCTCCATCGACACCGGCCACGTGCGCCACCTGCGCGACCTGATTCCCTGAGCCCGGGTGCTGCCTTGAACCAGGACGTGGAGTCCCAGGCCGTTCCCCACCGCGGGCTGATCACCGGGTGCGCCATGCTGGCGACCCTGATGCAGGCCCTCGATTCGACCATCGCCAACGTGGCCTTGCCCTACATGCAGGGCAGCCTTTCGGCCACCAGCGACCAGATCACCTGGGTGCTGACCTCCTATGTCATCGCCGCGGCGATCATGACCGCGCCGGTGGGCTGGATGGCCGCGCGCTACGGGCGCAAGAGGCTGTTCGTCGTCTGCCTGCTGGGCTTCACCGCGACCTCGATGCTGTGCGGGGCGGCGCAGTCGCTGGAGGAGATGGTGCTGTTCCGCCTGGCGCAGGGCATGTTCGGCGCCTCGCTGGTGCCGCTCTCGCAGGCGACGATGCTCGACATCTATCCCGCCGAGCGGCGCGCCCAGGCCATGGCGATCTGGGGCATCGGGGTGATGGTCGGGCCGATCCTGGGGCCGACGCTGGGCGGCTACCTGACCGAATTCTACAACTGGCGCTGGGTCTTCTACGTCAACCTCCCCTTCGGGGTCATCGCCGTGGCCGGCCTGATGGCGTTCATGAAGGAGGAGGAGACCAGCGCCGGGCAGAAGTTCGACTGGACGGGATTCGCCGTGCTGGCCCTCGGCGTCGGCGCCCTGCAGCTGATGCTCGACCGCGGGCAGGACCAGGACTGGTTCACCTCCCGCGAGATCATCGTCGAGGCCGTGCTGGCGGGGTTGGGATTCTACCTGTTCGTCGTCCATCTGCTGACGGCCGAGCGGCCCTTCCTGCCGCCGGCGATCTTCCGCGACCGCAACTTCGTGGTGGCCACGCTGCTGATGTTCGCCATCAGCATGGTGCTGCTGGCCTCCTCCGCGCTGCTGGCCCCCTACCTGCAGAACCTCGCCGACTACCCGGTGAAGACCGCCGGCCTGGCCATGGCCCCGCGCGGCATCGGCACCATGGCCGCGATGATGATCGCCGGGCGCATCGGCGCGCGCCTCGACCAGCGCAAGCTGATCGGCTTCGGCCTCGCGCTGCTGTCGTGGAGCCTCTACGAGATGAGCCTGTGGACGCCGGATGTCTCCCTCCAGCGCCTGGTGCTGACCCTGATGGTGCAGGGCTTTGCCATGGGGGCCATCTTCAACCCGATGTCGGTGCTGGCCTTCACCACGCTGCGGCCGGACATGCGCGGCGACGGGGCGGCGCTGCTCAGCCTGTTCCGCAACATCGGCTCGGCCATCGGGATCTCGGTCACCTCGTTCTCGCTGGCGCGCTTCACCCAGGTGTCCCACGCCGATCTCGTCGCCGGGCTCACGCCCTTCAACCGCCTGCTGCAGAGCGGGCCGTTCGCCCACATGCTCTCCCCGGACTCGCCCCTCGGCGCCGGGGTGCTCGACGCGATGGTGCGGCGCCAGGCGCAGGTGATCGCCTACAACGACGACTACCGGCTGATGATGGTGGCGACCCTGACCCCGCTGCTGTTTCTGCCGTTGATGCGGCGGGCCCACCACAAGCCGGCCCCCAAGCAGGGGAGGGGGCGGCGTTGAGCAGCGGACCCGTTGACCCGCCGCGGGCAGTGCGCGAGTCTGTTGCGCGGATTTGAGGGCAGGGAGCTGATATGTCTGCAAACCGGGTTTCCCGTCGAAATGTCCTGGCCGCCCTCGTGGTGCCGGCGCTGGTGGCCGCCTGCGGCGAGGACGCTCCTCCCGCGCAGTATGAGCCGCTGACCTGGAACAAGTGGGTCCGCCTGCGCCTCAAGGTCGCCTCGATCGACATCGACGATTCCTGGACCCCCGTTTCCGCCGGCCGCGATGTCGGCTTCCTGGCGCCGACCCCGCCGGTGGAGGCGCTGCATCGCATGGCCCAGGACCGGCTCAGCGCCGCCGGCAGCTCGGGGGTTGCGCGGTTTTCCATCGTCGATGCCTCGATCGTGCGGGCGCGGGGGAGCTACGACGGCACCTTCGTCGTCCGCCTCGCCATTCAGGGGACGGATCATGCGCAGCAGGCCTATGCCGAGGCGCGGGTCTCCCGCCGGCGGTCAATACGCGATGACAGCGACGCAGGAGTTCGTGCCGAACTCTACGCCATGGTCAAGCAGATGATGACGGACATGAATGTCGAATTCGAATATCAGATTCGTCATTCATTGGGGAATTACTTGCTGTTTACGGATGCCAAGGCGCCGCCGCCCGGCGCGGTCGAGCAGCAGAACCTCGATGCACCGACCGCATCTGCTCCACTACCGGCTCCGGCGGCGGCTCCGGCGGCGGCGGCTCCGGCCGCTCCCGCCCGGCCGGCCGCCGTGCCGTTCTCCAGCCCCGGCCCGACTCTGCTGGCGCCGTAGGAGCAAAGCGGCGCCTCCTCCGTTGCAGAACGGAGAAATGATGATTAACGTTGCAAATGGTGGACGGACACGCCTTCCGAAAGAAGAGGCACGTTCCGGTCATGGCGGGAGGGGCGCGGCCACTCGTGCGCCCGCAGCAAGGAGGCGGCATCTCGATGCCCAAGGGCACTGTCAAGTGGTTCAATCCGACCAAAGGTTACGGCTTCATTGCGCCTGAAACCGGAGGGAAAGACATCTTCGTGCACATCAGCGCGGTCCAGAAGGCCGGGATGCGCACCCTCAACGAGGGCCAGAAGGTCGATTTCGAAGTCGAGCAGCAGCAGAACGGACGTTCGGCGGCCGTCAATTTGGCAGCGGGCGAGTAGTCTGTTCGGGTGTTCCGGTGCGGGGTTCCTTGCCTTTCGGGGGAGGAGAGTCGTGCCGGAACATAACGTTGTCTGATCTCCGGGGTGCACGGCCTGGTGACTTCGGGATTCCACCGGATTCCTTGGGGAAGGGGTGGAAGACCGGAAAGAAATACTGCGCCTGGAATTCCGGGCAGGGCCGGCGCACGGCGGGAGCGGACAACTCCCAATCGTCTTTCCGCGATGAGTCCACCCCGAGTTTCCTAATCAAGCCCACGCGTGTTACACACACGGCGTGTTGGGGCCTCCTCCGCGATTCTCGCTGCGGGGAGATGGAGCCACAACGGATAGGCGAAGGATCATGAGCCAAGCCAGCCAAACCCAGCGGCGGGTAGAACCGATTGCCGCCCTTGATGCGGACGCCGTCCGTGATGCCTACCGTCGGTGGGCTTCCGTCTATGATACGCTGTTCGGCGGAGTTTCCGCGTGGGGACGCCGACGCGCCGTGGCCGAAGTGAACAAGCTTCCCGGGGCCAGGGTGCTCGAGGTCGGAGTCGGCACCGGGTTGGCGCTGCCGCGCTACCTGCCGGAAAAGCGCATCACCGGCATCGATCTCTCGGCAGACATGCTCGAGCGGGCCCGGGCACGCGTGGCCCAGCAGAAGATCGCCAATGTGGCCGCGCTCCTGGAAATGGACGCGGAGGCGACCAACTTCGCCCCGGCCAGCTTCGATATCGCGGTGGCGATGTACGTCGCCTCGGTGGTCCCGCATCCCCGCAAGCTGCTCGCCGAGATGCGGCGGGTTGTCCGGCCGGGCGGGCATATCCTGTTCGTCAATCACTTCGCCGCGGAAGCGGGGCCGCGCTGGTGGGTCGAACGGGCCATGGCCCCGGCCTCGCGCATGCTCGGCTGGCACCCCGACTTCCTCATCGAGGCGCTGCTGCCCGACGAGGACAGGGTCAAGCTCTGGCGCAAGCCGATGCCGCCGTTCGGCCTGTTCACCCTGTTGAAGCTGCCGAACTAGAGCCTTTTGTTTCTCCGGGCGGATTCGCGCGACGCGGCAATCCTGCCGGAGCGCGTGAATCCGCTCTGGGCAGAGCGATTCCGCCTGGCGCCGCAAGCCCCTGCGGGCGGCGCCCGCGCGAGGATGGCCGCAGGCGGGAGCATGAGATGACGCAGGCCGGGGACGTCCCTTCGCTTGGAGCCTATCAGCGGCTGACCGCACGCTTCGCACGCATCGCCACGCTCGACGAGGCCGCGGGCATGCTGGGCTGGGATGCCGCGGCCATGATGCCGGCCGGCGGCGCGGCCGCCCGGGGCGACCAGCTCGCGGTGCTGGCCGGAATGTCCCACCGGATGCTGACGGCGCCGGAGGTGGCGGGCGATCTCGCCGAGGCGGAGGCCGGCCGGCCGGCGCTGGACGCCTGGCAGGGGGCCAACCTGGCGTTGATGCGGCATGCCCATACCCGCGCCGCCGCGGTGCCTGACACGCTCGTGGAGGCGATGGCCCTGGCCAGCTCCCGCTGCGAGCAGGTGTGGCGGGAGGCCCGCCGGACGGCCGACTTCAAGCTGGTCGCGCCGCTTCTGCGCGAGGTGCTGGAGCGGGTGCGCGCGCAGGCCGCGGCGCTGGCGCCGGCGCTCGGGCTCGCGCCCTACGACGCCTTGATGGACGGCTACCAGCCGGGCATCGGCAGTGCCGACATGGCCCCGCTCTTCGCCGCCTACGAACGCTTCCTGCGGGACGCGCTGCCGAAAGTGGAGGCGCGCCAGGCCGCCGGGCCGCAGCCGGTGCCGCCGCAGGGGCCGTTTCCGGCCGACGTACAGGCGCGGGTCTGCCGTCAGCTCGCCGCGCGGGTCGGCCTCGAGGCCGATCATGTGCGCATCGATTCCTCCCAGCATCCCTTCTGCGGCGGCACCCCGACCGACGTGCGCATCACCACCCGCTACGACGAGCAGGACTTCTCGAAGGCGCTGCTCAGCGTGCTGCACGAAAGCGGCCACGGGCTCTACGAGCGCGACCTGCCGGAGGCGTGGGCCCGCCAGCCGGTGGGAGCGGCCGCCGGAATGGGGGTGCACGAAAGCCAGAGCCTGATCGTCGAGATGCAGGCCTGCCGCACGGATGCCTTCCTCTCCTGGCTGGGCGGGGAGCTGCGCCCGCTGTTCGGCGGACCCGACGCGGCCTACCGGGGAGAAAATCTCGGCCGGCTGTGGCGGCACGTGGCGCGCAGCTTCATCCGCATCGACGCCGACGAGATGACCTATCCCGCGCATGTCATCCTGCGGTTCCGCCTCGAGCAGGCGCTGATTGCGGGGGATCTGGCCGTGGAGGATCTGCCCGCGGCGTGGAACGAGGGGATGCGGGAGCTGCTGGGGATCACCCCGCCGGACGATGCCCGCGGGTGCCTGCAGGACATCCACTGGTACAGCGGGGAATTCGGCTACTTCCCCAGCTATTCTCTGGGAGCGATGGCGGCGGCCCAGCTGATGGCGGCGGCCCGGCGCGCGGTGACGGGGCTGGAAGAGGCTCTCGGACAAGGCGATCTGGGGCCGCTGCGTGCGTGGCTGCGCGAGAAGGTGCACCGCCAGGCCAGCCGCTACGGCTTCCAGGAACTGCTGCGCCAGGCGACCGGCAAGCCCCTCGATGTCCAGGATTTCCTGGACCACCTGACGACGCGCTATCTGGTCTGAATGGCCTGTGCCCTGGCGAACGAAGCCAGGAAGCAAAAAGGACTTTTCCCATTTGGCTCCGCGCGTGGATCAGGCGCG
Source organism: uncultured Acetobacteraceae bacterium (assembly GCA_937874445.1). Classification (GTDB taxonomy): domain Bacteria; phylum Pseudomonadota; class Alphaproteobacteria; order Acetobacterales; family Acetobacteraceae; genus Rhodovastum. The sequence goes on from CALNAL010000322.1 coordinate 10,471, forward strand.
GAGCCAAAGGAACAAAGCTTTCTTGGTTCTTCTTTCTCGAAAGAAGAACACCTTACCTTTTTGTCTTGCTGATGTGCCCGGCCGGTTATCAGATCGGCGCGCGCTGGTTGACCTGCGCGGGGCTCTGGTGGATCAGCTCGTCGTAGTCGCGCATTACCGTCTCGGTGATGCGGCCGGGGGTGAAGGTGAGGTCGCCGATGGCGCCGACCGGGGTGATCTCGGCGGCCGTGCCGGTCACGAAGACCTCGGTGGCCTTGGCCATCTCGGCGCGCGCGATGGTGCGCTCCACCACCTTGATCTGCTGGTGCTTGGCCAGGGAAATCACCGTCCGGCGGGTGATGCCGTTGAGGAAGCAGATCGGGGTCGGCGTGTGCAGCTCGCCGTCCATGACGAAGAAGACGTTCTCGCCGGTGCCCTCGGCCACGTCACCCTTCCAGTCCATCAGGATGGCGTCCTCGAAGCCCCGCTGGGCCGCCTTATGCTTGGCCATGGTCCCGATCATGTACAGGCCGGCGGCCTTGGCTGCGGTCGGGGCGGTCTCGGGATGCGGGCGCTTCCAGTCGGCCACGTCGAGGCGCACGCCCTTCATGCGGTCGTCGCCGAACAGGTTCGGCCAGGGCCAGGAGGCGATGGCCAGATGGATCTTGGTGGCCTCGGCCGAGACGGAAAGCTGCTCGGGGCCGCGCCAGGCGATGGGGCGCACATAGGCATCCGGCTCGCCGTTGGCGGCCACGACCTGGTTGCAGGCGGCCATGATCTGCTCGGCCGTGAAGGGGAGCTTGAAATCCAGCAGCGCCCCCGACTCGATCAGGCGCTTGGTGTGGGCATCGAGGCGGAAGATGGTGCCGCCATAGGCCCGCTCGCCTTCGAACACGGCGCTGGCATAGTGCAGCCCATGCGACAGCACATGCACCTTGGCCTCGCGCCACGGCACCAGAGCGCCATCAAGCCAGATCGACCCGTCCCGGTCATCGAAAGGAATCAGCGCCATGAGAGCGTTCCTTGTAATAATATTGCTTTATCTTGTCTGATGTTAAAATGAACATCCTGGTGCGTCAATTACCCTGTCCTAACTCCGGGACAATCCTGCTATGCCCGACCGGCGATGCCATCGAGGCCCCAAGGGGGGAACGCCATGCCTGACGTGAAGTTTCCAGCAGCCGGCGCGAATCTGCTGTTCCTGCGCGAGGAGGAGATTCGGGCGGCCCAGGACCTGCTGTATTTCGCCTATCGGGATTTCACCAATGTCGCCGATGTCATGCTGGAGGAACTCGGACTCGGGCGGGCGCACCACCGGGCCCTGCATTTCATCGGGCGCAATCCGGGGATCTCGGTGACCGAGCTGCTGGCGATCCTGCGCATCACCAAGCAAAGTCTGGCGCGGGTTCTCGGCGCCCTGGTGGAACAGGGCTACGTGGCGCAGAATCAGGGACGGGCGGATCGCCGCCAGCGGCTGCTCAGCCTGACCGCGAACGGCCTGGCGCTGGAACGACGCCTGTTCGAGCGCCAGCGGGAACGCCTGGTGACCGCCTACCGCGACGCCGGCCCCCAGGCCGTGGAGGGATACCGGCGCGTCATGCGGGGGATCATGGACGAGGCAACGCGGGCAGCCATGGACCGGGACGGGGGAGCAGACCGGGCCGGCGGTCCGGGGAGGACGAGATGAGCGATGAGGCGACCATCATGGTGGTCGACGACGACGTGCGGCTGCGCACGCTGCTGTCGCGCTACCTGGCCGAGAACGGGTTCCGCGTGACCACCGCCGGCGATGCCGCGGAGGCCCGCGAGAAATTGCGCTTCCTCCAGCCGGAACTCATCGTGCTCGATATCATGATGCCCGGCGAGAGCGGCCTGCAGCTCACGGAATCGCTGCGCCGGGAGAATTCGGAGATCCCCGTGCTGCTGCTGACCGCGCGGGGCGCCCCGGAGGACCGCATCGCCGGCTTCGAGGCCGGGGCGGATGACTATCTGCCCAAGCCCTTCGATCCCAAGGAACTGCTCCTGCGCATCCGCGCCCGGCTGCGGCGGACCGCGCCGGTCGGGGGGATCGCGGACAGGGCCGAGGGCCCGGTGGAGCTGGGCGCGCTCGCCTTCGATGTGCAGCGCGGCGAGCTGACCGGTCCCGAGGGGGTGGTCCGCCTGACCGGGGGGGAGGCGGCCCTGCTGGGCGTGCTGGCGCGCAAGCCCAACGAGGTGCTCTCCCGCGAGGACATCGTGGCCGCCCTCGAGACCGACGAGGCCGGAGAGCGGGCGATCGACGTGATGGTCACGCGGCTGCGGCGCAAGCTGGAGGCCGACCCGCGCGAGCCGCGCTTTCTCCACACGGTGCGCGGGCGCGGCTATGTGCTGAAGCCCGGGCGCTAGGAGAGGCACGGTGCGGATCCGTCTGCCGAGACTGACCCTGCTCAGGCGTGTGCTGCCCCACTCGCTGCTGGGGCGCAGCCTGCTGCTGATCCTCGCCCCGCTGGTGATCGTGCAAGCCGTGGCCCTGCAGATTTTCTACGGCAACCATTTGGATATCATCTCCCGGCGTTTCGCGCTGGCGATCGCCGGCGAGATCGCCGTGACCATCGAGATCCTCAACCGCTGTCCGGCGGGGACGGACTGCACCTGGATTCTCCACAGCGCCCGGCCGCAGTGGGAAATGACGATGCGGCTGGAACCGAAGGCCTCGCTGCCACGCGGACGCCGGACTACCCTGATCGGTCCGGTGGACAGGGATCTCGCCGAGGCGCTGCGGCAGCGTGTGGCGCGCCCCTTCTCGGTCGATTGGGCCTCCGATCCGGAATTCGTGCTGATCCGTGTGCAGCTCGCGGACTCCGTGCTCGACGTGCAGGCGCCCCGCAAGCGGCTTTATACGGGCACGATCTATCTGTTCGTGACCTGGATCGTCGGGTCCGCTCTCCTGCTGTTCGTCATCGCGGCCCTGTTCATGCGCAACCAGGTGCGGGCGATCCGGCGCCTGGCCGTGGCCGCCGAGGCGTTCGGGCTGGGACGCGATGCCGGCCCCATCAAGCCCGAAGGGGCGACGGAGGTTCGCCAGGCGGCCACCGCGTTCAACCGGATGCAGGAACGCATCCGGCGCTTCCTGCAGCAGAGGACCGAAATGCTGGCGGGCGTCTCGCACGATCTGCGCACCCCGCTGACGCGCCTGCGTCTGGCCCTGGCCATGCTGCCCGCCCAGGAGGAGACACGCCAGGAGATCGCCGACATGAATGCCGATCTCGAAGAGATGGACCGGCTGATCGGCGGCTATCTGTCCTTCGCGCGCGGGGAGGGGGTCGAGCAGCCCCATCTTGTGGATCTCGCGCAGCTCCTCGACGAGGTGGCGGCGGCGGCGCGTCGGGCTGGCGCCAACGTGACCCTCGACGCCCCGGCCGGGATCGGGGCCTGGGTGCGACCGGATGCCTTCCGCCGGGTCATGACGAACCTGGTCGATAACGCCTGTCACCACGCCAGGCGGGTCGCGCTCACCCTGGGACGGGTGGGAACCCATATCGTGCAGATCACCGTCGACGACGACGGGCCGGGGATCGCGCCCGCCGACCGGGAGACGGTGTTCCGCTCCTTCGTGTCCGGATCTCCGGGAGGGACCGGGTTGGGATTGACCATTGCACGCGACATCGCGCGCGCCCACGGTGGCGAGATTACGCTGGAAGACAGTCCCCTGGGGGGACTGCGCGCCCGGGTGGTATTGCCCCTCTAGAGCCGCCTCTCCGGGAGGCGGTCGGGGCGCGCCGTGGTTCAAGCTTGGGAGTTGCCGGGAATGCTGGAGATTTCTTTTGCCCCCCCTGTCCTGCCCAGATCGGGGGCGCTGGTGCTGCTGGCCTGCGAACGAGGGGAACCCGGGCCGCTGTTCGCCCAGGCGGACAAGGCCGCCGCCGGCCGGATCACGGCGGGTCTGAAGGCGGCGGCGTTCAAGCCGGACAAGGAACGGACCTGGGATCTGGCGGTTCCCGGCGCGGGGCTCTCCCGGATCACGGTGGTGGGGGCCGGCACGGCAGACATTTCGAGTGCGCTGGAGGCCGAGGAGATCGGAGGCACGATTGCGGCCGCCCTGGCCCGGGAAGCGGCCGTGGCGGTCGATGCGTCCGCCCTGGCCCCCGGGCTTTGCGTGGCGCTGGCAAGCGGAATGGCCCTGCGCAGCTACCGCTTCGATCGCTACCGCACGCGCGAAAAGGACGAGGACAAGCCGCGCCTGCGGGAGGTGACGATCCTGTGCGGCGACCCCCAGGCGGCACGAGACGCCTGGCCGGAGCGCCAGGCGGTTGTCGCGGGGGTGTGCCTGGCCCGCGATCTCGTGTCGGAGCCGGCCAATGTGCTGACGCCGGCCGAGATGGCCAAACGATGCGAGGCGCTGGAGGATCTCGGGCTGAAGGTGCAGGTCCACGGACCGCATGCGCTGGAACGGCTGGGCTTCGGGGCGCTGCTGGGGGTGGCCCAGGGAAGCGACCATCCGCCGCGGATGGTGGTGCTGCAATGGCGGGGCGCTTCCGGGAAGGAAGGGAACAAGGGCCGGCTGCAGGAGCCGCTCGCTTTCATCGGCAAGGGCGTGACTTTCGATTCCGGCGGGATTTCCCTCAAGCCCGCGGCAGGCATGGAGGAAATGAAATACGACATGGCGGGCGCGGCCGCCGTGGTCGGGCTGATGGCCGCCCTCGCCGGGCGCAAGGCGAAGGTGGACGCGGTGGGCCTCGTCGGGCTGGTGGAGAACATGCCCGGACCGACCGCCCAGCGGCCGGGCGATGTGGTCGAGACCTGTTCGGGACAGACCGTCGAGGTCATCAATACGGATGCGGAAGGACGCCTCGTGCTGGCCGACCTGCTGTGGCACTGCCAGGAGAAGTTCAGGCCCCGCCTGATGGTCGATCTCGCGACACTGACCGGCGCGATCGTTGTCGGCCTCGGCCACGAATACGCCGGGCTGTTCAGCAACGATGACGATCTGGCCGGGAAACTGTCCCGGGCCGGCAACGAAAGCGGCGAGAAGCTGTGGCGCATGCCTCTCAATCCCGCCTACGACAAGCTGATCAAATCCGATATCGCGGACATGAAGAATACCGGCGGCCGGCCGGGCGGGTCCATTACCGCGGCGCAATTCCTGCAGCGTTTCGTCAATGGCAAGGCGTGGGCCCATCTCGACATCGCCGGAACGGCCTGGGCGGCCAAGGATAAGCCGGTGACGCCGAAGGGCGCGACGGCGTTCGGGGTCAGGCTGCTGGACAGGATGGTCGCCGACAGCTTCGAGTCCTGATGCCGGGGCGCGTTTGCGTTTCGGCGCCGGGTGAGGAAGGGAAGGAAGGCTTCTTTTTCCTGAAGGGAAAAAAAGCAAAAAGGACTTTGTTCGTTTGGCTCCGCGTGTGACCCAGGCGCGGCGCTCTTATCGGATAAAGCTTTCCTGGTTCTCCTTTCTCGAAAGGAGAACACCTTCCTTGTTTCCTTCGAGAGTCGCGCGTTACGGGTCGAGCCGCAGGCCGCTCTCGTTGTCGAAGATGTGGATCTGTGCGGGAGGAATCGTGACCAGGACGTCCTCCTGTGCCGGTGTACCGCTTGTCAGCTTGACGGAGAACGGCTCGCTCCCGTTCAGGCGACCGATCAGGACGGTTTCCGAACCGAGCGGCTCAACGAGGTCGATCTGGAAGGGGAGTCCTTCCGGAGAAAGAACGACATGCTCGGGGCGGATCCCGATGCTGAGCGCGCGGCCGTCGTCGCCGGCGCGGCGGCCGTCGGCGAAGGGAAGCACGAGGCCGTTGCCCAGCGTGACGGCCGTCCCCTGATGGGAGAGAACCCCGGGCAGGAAATTCATCGCCGGCGCGCCGATGAATCCCGCGACATAGGTGTTGGCGGGATGCTCGAAGACTTCCATCGGCGTGGCGAGCTGGACCGTACGGCCCTGGTGCAGCACGAGCAGGCGGTCGCCCAGGGTCATCGCCTCGACCTGGTCGTGGGTGACGTAGAGACTCGTCACCCCCATGCGCCGTTGCAGGCGGCGGATCTCGGCGCGCATCTGCACGCGCAGCTTGGCGTCGAGGTTGGAAAGCGGTTCGTCGAAGAGGAAGAGCTTGGGATTGCGCACGATGGCGCGCCCCATGGCAACGCGCTGGCGCTGGCCGCCGGAGAGCTGGCGCGGCTTGCGCTGGAGGAGAGAACTCAGCCCCAGGAGGGAGGCCGCGTCGTCCACGCGGGTCTGGATCTCCGGACGTGACAGGCCGCGAATCCGCAGTCCGTAGGCCATGTTGTCGAAGACCGTCATGTGCGGGTAGAGGGCGTAGTTCTGGAAGACCATGGCGATGTCGCGCTCGGCCGGATCGAGGCGCGCCACGTCGTGTCCGTCGAGCAGGATGCGTCCCCCGCTCGGCACCTCCAGTCCGGCGATCAGGCGCAGCAGGGTCGATTTGCCACAGCCGGAGGCCCCCACGATGACCAGCATCTCCCCGGCCTCCATCGCCAGATCGATGCCGTGCAGGACCGGGACGGAGCCGAAGTTCTTGTGCAGATTTTCGAGAACCAGAAAAGGCATCTACTTGTTGCTTTCCGTCAGGCCCTTCACGAACCACTTCTGCATCAGGACGACCACGCTGATCGGCGGCAGGAGGGCAAGAACCGCGGTGGCCATCACGCGATTCCACTCGGTCTGTGTCTCGCCGCCGATCATCTTGACGATGCCGATGACGATGGTGTCCAGCTTCGGGTCGGTGGCGACCAGCAGCGGCCACAGGTACTGGTTCCAGCCATAGACGAACTGGATCACGAACAGGGCGGCGATGTTGGTCGCCGAGACGGGGATCAGGATGTCGCGCAGGAAGCGCCACGGCCCCGCCCCGTCCATGCGGGCCGCCTCGAACAGCTCATCGGGAATCGCCAGGAAGGTCTGGCGGAACAGCAGCGTCGCGGTGGCCGAGGCGATCAGGGGAACCGTCAGCCCCGGAAAGGTGTTGATGAGGCTCATGTCCGACATCACCGTGAACGTGGGGATGATGCGGACCTCGACGGGAAGCATGAGCGTGATGAAGATGACCCAGAACGCGGCCATGCGGAAGGGAAAGCGGAAAAACACGATCGCATAGGCCGACAAGATGGAGATCGCGAGCTTCCCGATGGCGATGGACATGGCCATGCAGAAGCTGACCAGCAGCATGCGCCAGACCGGCCCCGTCCCCGGCGAGCCCTCGATGAGCACCCGGGCGTAAACGTCGAGGCCGCTGAGGCGCGGAATGAGGGACAGCTCGCCGCGGGCAACCTCGTCGGGTTGCAGTGTCGAGCCGGCCAGGACCAGCCATATCGGCAGCAGGAACAGCAACACGCCGAAGCCGAGCACGACATGGGCCGGCCAGTCGATGCGCCCTTTCATTCTCCGCCACTCCGGCGCCCGAGAAAGCGAAACTGCAGCGCCGTCAACGCGATCACGCCGATCATCAGCACGACCGACTGGGCGGAGGAGGAGCCGATGTCCTGATTGACGATGCCATCACGGTAGACCTTGATGACCAGGGTTTCAGTCGCCTTGCCCGGTCCGCCGGAGGTCATGGCCCAGATCGTCCCGAACGTGTCGAAGGCGGCATAAACGAGATTGACCACCAGCAGGAAGAACACGGTCGGCATCAGCAGCGGCAACGTCACGGTGCGGAAACGGAAAAATCCCCTGGCCCCGTCCATCCGGGCCGCCTCGACGACGGAGGCGGAGATGGATTGCAGGCCCGCCAGCAGGAAGATGAAGTTGTAGGAGATCTCCTTCCAGGCACTGGCGAGGATGACCACCAGCATGGCCTGCCCGCCGTTGATCTTGTAGTCCCAACCGAGGCCGAGCGCGTTCAGCCAGCGTCCGATCAGGCCGATCTGCGGATGGAGCAGGAGAATCCACAGAACCGCCGCGACGGCCGGCGCGATGGCGTAGGGCCATATCAGAAAGATGCGGTAGAATCGGCGGAAGGCGATTTCGCGATCGGCCGCGACGGCGAGCAGCATGGCAAGCCCCAGCGAGATCGCCGCGACCAGGGCACAAAAGAAGATCGAACGCAGAACCGTGGCCGTATAAAGGGGGTCCGCGAAAAGATCCCAGAAATTCTCCAGCCCGACGAACTGGACCCGGATCCCGAACGGATCGGCGCGTGTCAGGCTCAACCAGATGGCCTGGCCGGTGGGCCAGAGGAAAAAGACGATCGTGATGGCCAGCTGCGGCAGGACGAGCAGGATCGGCAGCAGGCGGTCGGAGAAAATCGTGCGGCGTTCCATCGGCACTACCGGCGGGGAGGCAGGTTCCCCGCCCCGAAAAGGTTTCCTGCCTGGAGCGGGTGGCGCTTGCGTGCGCTCACGTCACCCGCTCCGGCACTTTGGCTTCCTCGCGCGATTCAGACTTTTTGGCGATTCCGCCAGCCGTCATCGCGCTCCGGCACTTTGCTTCCTCGCGCGATTCAGACTTTTTGGCGATTCCGCCAGCCGTCATCGCGCTCTAGCTCTTGACGGATTTCTCGAAGGCACGCAGCACGACGTTGCCCCGGGCGACCGCGGAATCGAGGGCCTGCTTGGCGTTCTGCTGTCCCTGCAGGGCCTTCTCGAATTCCTCATAGATGATATTGCGGATTTCCGGCAGGCGGCCGAGACGCAGGCCCTTGGAATTCTCGGTGACGGTGCCGCGTGTCAACGACTTGATGGCGACATCGGCATAGGGGGCCTTCTCGTAATAGTTCTGCTGGCGGGACAGTTCGTAGCCCCCGAGCGTGACCGGCACGTAGCCGGTGTGCTGGTGGTAGAGCGCATCCTGCGCCGGCTGTCCGATGAAGCTGAGGAAGGCCGCGACGGCCTTGTATTCCTGCGCGGTCCGTTTCGGTGCCGTCATCGTCCAGAGGCTGGCGCCCCCGATGATGGTGTTGTTGGGCGAGGCGATCACTTCCGGATCGTAGGGCAGCATGGCCGCTCCCCAGCGGAACTTCGCGCTCTGCACGATCTGGCCCCGCGTGGCCGACGAGCAGAAGCTGATGGCCGCCTTTTCCGTATAGAACAGGGGGTCCGGCGTGGCGTCGCGGCCGCCGTATTTGAACGTGCCTTCCTTGGCCATGTCGAGGAGACGCTGGACGTGCTTGACGTGCCCGGGGCTGTTCAGGCGCAACTCGGCATCGAGCCCCTCGAAGCCGTCCGCTTTCGTCGCGTAGGGAAGGTTGTGGATGGCGCTGTAGGCCTCGAGCTGCGCCCAGGTCAGCCAGGAGCTTGTCGTAGCCATGCGATCCTGGCTCCGGGAGGCCCATTTCTCCTTCAGCGTCCTGGCCGCCGTCACGAGTTCCTGCCAGGTCTGCGGCGGCTTCTCGGGGTCGAGCCCGGCAGCCGCGAAGGCGTCCTTGTTGTACCACATGACGGGGGTGGACGAATTGAACGGCATCGAGGCCATGCGCCCGTCCGCCAGACTGTAGTAGCCGCGAACGGCCGGGAGATAATTCTTCGGATCGATCTGGATCCCGGTTTCCTTCGCCAGCTCCCAGACCTGCTTGACGGCGGGGCCGGCGGCCAGCATCGAGCCCGTGCCGACCTCGAAAATCTGGACGAGGTGAGGGGCCTGCCCGGCGCGCCAAGCCGCGATGGCGGCGGTCAGGGTTTCCGCGTAGGACCCCTTGAAGATGGGCTCCATTTCAATGCCGGTTTGAGACGCATTGAAATCGTGCGCGATCCTGTTGATCTCTTCATTGTTTGCCGCGGTCATGGCATGCCAGAAGACGATTTTCGTCTTTCCGGACTGGGCCTGTGCCTTGGGCAATACGGCCGGGCTCGCCATCAATGCGGCAGCACCGGTCAGCAGGGTACGACGCTTCACCGCTCGTTCCTCCTTTTTGATTTCGCCAGCCTGGTTGCCGACGTTTATTCCTAGGCCTTGATTGTGGTCAGGCTACGAGCCTTTCAGGCGGCAGGCAAGGCGCTCCCTCGGCCCGGGCCTGCTTGCCTTGGGGGCCGGGCGGCCGTAAAGGCAAAGGTCCTGCCACGAGGACAAGACATGAACCTGAAGGATCATATTCGCAGCATCCCGGACTTCCCGAAGCCGGGGATCCTTTTCTATGACATTTCCACCCTGCTGCGCGCGGGGGATGCCTGGCAGGTGGCCATGGACCGGATGGCCGACGCCGTGCGGGCCTACAAGCCGGACCTGCTGGCGGGAATCGAATCCCGGGGATTCCTGGTCGCCGCCCCGCTGGCGCTGAAACTGGGGTGCGGCTTCGTCATGCTGCGCAAAAGGGGCAAGCTTCCCGGGGCGACCGTTCCGCTCGATTATGCTCTCGAATACGGGACCGACCGGATCGAGGTCCAGGCGGATGCCGTGGAGCCGGGGCAGCGGGTCGTCGTGGTGGATGACCTGCTGGCCACGGGGGGGACCATGTCGGCGGGGATCCAGCTGTTGCAGCGGGTCGGAGCGGTGGTCCCGGCGGCGGCAACCCTGATCGAGCTGACCTTCCTGCATGGGCGCGACCGTCTGGGCGTGCCGTTCGAGGCCCTCGTTTCCTACGATTCCTGAGGCCGCAGCGCCGATTCGGCCTGCGATGATGGAAAAGCCTCCCGGGAGGACCCCGCCTCCCGGGCAGGGCCGCGCTATGCGGCGTCGGTCGCGCGGCGACGGACGGAGGGCACGGGCAGGGGAGCGGGCGTGTCGTCGGGGGAGGCGAGGGCCTCCAGCAGGGCCTTGCGGAGCTGCTCCAGCTTGCGGCTGTTCTCCAGGCGCAGGCCGAACACGTCCTTGACGTAGAACACGTCCACCGCCCGCACGCCGTAGGTGGAGACGTGGGCCGAGGCGATCTGCAGCCCCTGCTCGCTGATGGCGGCGGTGACGTCGTAGAGCAGACCGGGGCGGTCGCGGCCGTTCACCTCCAGCACGGTGAAGTGGTTGGAGGCGTGGTTGTCGATCACCACGCGCGGCGGCACATGGATGGCGCGCACGCGCCGGCCCAGCAGGGGCTTGCTGACCTTGCGGATTTCCGCGGCGAGGCGGAGTTCCCCGGTCAGGGATTTTTCGACCAGCGGCTCCAGGCGGGCCAGCCGGGTGGGGCTGTCGAAGGCGCCGCCGGCGGCGTCCTGCACCCAGAAGGTGTCGAGCGCCATGCCGTTGGTGAGGGTGTGGATGCGGGCATCGACGATCGAGGCCCCGGCCACCGCCAGCGCCCCCGCGATCTGGCTGAACAGCCCGGCGTGGTCGGCGGCATAGACCGTGACCTCGGTGACGGCGCGGGCCGGCAGGGGCCGCGCCTGCACGGTGAGGGGGGCATGGGTGCGGGTTGCCGCGCGGATCATCTCGGCGTGGCGGGCGTGCGTTTCGGCCTCGAAGCCCAGCCAGTAGCCGGCATAGCCCAGGCCGAGGAAGGTGTCGCGTTCGGCCGGCTCCCAGCTTTCCAGCAGCAGGGCGACGGCCTCCTTGGCGCGGGCGACGCGCATGTCGCGCTCGGTGGTAGAGAGCCCGCCGGCCAGCACCTCGGCCACGCGGGTGTAGAGCTCGCGCAGCAGGGTGGCCTTCCAGTTGTTCCAGACCTTGGGCGAGACGGCGCGCATGTCGGCCACCGTCAGCACCAGCAGCAGGCGCAGCCGCTCGGGCGACTGGATGACCTCGGAAAGGTCGAGGATGGTCTTGGGGTCGTCGATGTCGCGCTTGAAGGCGATCTGGGTGAGCAGCAGGTGGTGCAGCACCAGCCAGGAGACGGTCTCGGTCTCCTCGGCGCTCATGCCCAGCGCGGGGCCGACCTCGAGGGCGATGTCGGCGCCCAGCTCGGAATGGTCGCCGCCGCGGCCCTTGGCGATGTCGTGCAGCAGCATCGCGGCATAGAGCGCCCGGCGCGACTGCAGGTTGTGCACCAGCTCCGAGGCGATCGGGGCCACCTGGCCGAGTTCGTTGCGTTCCAGCGAGTTGAGCACACGCACCGCCTCGATGGTGTGCTCATCGACGGTGAACACGTGGTAGGTGTCGAACTGCATCTGCCCGACGATGCGCGCCCAGTCGGGCAGAAGCCGGCCGAGGATGCCGGCCTCGTTGAGAATCTTCAGCCAGACCGCGCCGTCGGCCTTGCCTTCGGGGTCGCGCCCGCAGAGCAGGTCGAGGAAGATCTTCGAGGCCTCGGAGTCGCCGCGCAGCTCCAGGGCGGCCCGTTCGGTGCGGATCAGCGCGCGCATCGCCAGCGGGTGCAGCGGCAGGTTGCGGTCGCGGGCGAGGCGCAGGAGGCGCAGCATCTGGATCGGCTCGCGGTAGAACTCGCGCCCCTTGGCGGGCATCAGCTTGCCGTCGGCCAGCATGAAGCCCTGCTCGGCCAGATCGGCATCGGTCGTCCGGGCGCTTGCGGGCGGCCCGAGGGCGGCGCGCACCAGGGCGGGCTCCAGCACGTGGGTGAGGCGCGTCACCTCGCGCGCGGTGAGGAAGTAGTGGCGCATGAAGCGTTCCACCGCGTCCTGCCGGCCGTGGCGGGTGTAGCCCATGCGGGCGCCCACCACCGGCTGGAGGTCGAAGGTCAGGCGTTCCTCGGCGCGGCCGGCGACGTAGTGCAGATGCAGCCGCAGCGTCCACAGGAAATCCTGGCTGCGCTGGGCGAGGCGGGCCTCGGTCTCGGTGAGCAGGCCACCGGCGGGGCCGGCGGGATCGACCATCTCGGCGAAACCCGAGAGGCCGAACACATAGCGGGCGATCCAGGTCAGGGTCTGCAGGTCGCGCAGCCCGCCCCGGCCTTCCTTGATGTTGGGCTCCACCACGTAGGGGGATTCGCCGTAGCGGCGATGGCGCGCGCTGCGCTCGGCCTGCTTGGCGACGATGAACCGGGCCGCCCCCGTCTTTTCGCTGGCGTGATGGAAGGCCCGGGTGAAATCGGCAAACAGGTCCTCGTCGCCGCCGATCCGGCGGGCATCCACCAGCGAGGTGAGGATGGTGGCGTCGCCCTTGGCCTCGCGCAGGCATTCTCCGACCGAACGGGTGGCGTGGCCCACCTTCAGCCCGAGATCCCACAGGAAATACAGCATGAACTCGACGCTGCGCAGCACCGCCGGCGCGGGGTGCTCGGAGGTGAGAAACAGCAGGTCGATGTCGGAGAACGGTGCGAGCGCGCCGCGTCCGTAGCCGCCGGTCGCGGCCACGCACAGCCGGTCGCGCCCGAAGAGGCTGCGGGAGGCGCCGGGCGTGAGGCCCTCGCGCCCGAGGGCGAAGACGTGCAGCTCGGTGATCAGCCCGTCGGTGAGCCCGGCGAGCAGGCGTGCGGCGACCAGGCCCGACATCTCGCCCTGCTCGAAGGCGTCGCGCACCTTGCCCTGGATGTGCGCCAGATGGCGCCGGAAAAGGGCCAGGGCGGCCTCGCGGGGAACCGCGCCGGCATGTTCGGAGGAAAGCGCGTGCAGCGCCTCTGCCAGGGCGGCGTTGGCGGCGGCCGGCTCGGCCGCGAGGAGGGAACTGGAGAGCATTCCGGTCATGTTATCGGGTTCATCGGTGCCGCGACAGTATTCCCTTTCAGGATGGCAGCATCGCACGCAGGCGGTAAAGCGCTTCGAGCGCCTCGCGGGGGGTAAGCCGGTCGGGGTCGAGCGCGGCCAGGGCTTCCACC
>CALNAL010000323.1 GCA_937874445.1 uncultured Acetobacteraceae bacterium
GGGGGGGCGACGGGCGCCGCGGCGAAGGGGCGGGCCCCGGAATAGCGTCGGGTGACGGGGGGGGCGGGCGGCTCGGCGGCGGTGCCGGAATGGCCGTCCGCCACCGTGCGCACCGAGGCGCAGGCCCGCCGGAGCGCGGCCTCGGACAGCTCGCCGGAATAGGCAAAGCCGGTCGCCTCCCCGGCCACCGCGCGCAGGCCGAAGCCCAGCGTGGTGTCGAAGCCGGCGGAACGGATGCGGCCGTCATCGAGGCTGATGGCCTCGCTCTCCTGGTATTCGAGGAAGAGTTCGCCGTCATCGAGTCCCGCCAGCGCCTCGGCGGTCAGGCGCTCGGCCGCCTCGCGGGCCAGAGAGGCCCCCTCGCGGGCGAAGAACAGCCGGTCGGTGACCGCCAGCGGGGAATCCGGAACGGATGGGGTCATCGACTTTGTCACCGATTTTGTCACTGATTTTCCTGGGCCAGTTGCTGGGAGGGAAGCGGCTCGATCAGCCGTGCCGGGGGAAGTACCAGCGTGGCGGTGGTGCCGATGCCGGGGCGGCTTTGCAGCCGCAGCTGTCCGCCGTGTGCCTCGGCCACGGCGCGGCAGAAATAGAGCCCCAGCCCCGTGCCGCCGACGCGACGCGAGAGGCGGGTGTCGAGCTGGTGGAACGGCAGCAGGGCGCGCTCGATCTCGTCGGGAGCCATCCCCCGCCCCTGGTCGCGCACCACCATCGCCACGCCACCCTCCTCGGTCCGGGTGGCACTGATTTCGACATCGCCGCCCCGGAAGCTGAACTTGACGGCGTTGTCGAGCAGATGGCCGAGCAGGCGGCGCAGGCGGCGCTCGTCACCGTGCAGGCGCAGCGGGCCGACCTCGTCGCGCTGGGAGACCACCAGCCCCGCGACCTCGGCGGCCGGGGCAATGGCGCGCGCCGCCGTCTGCACCAGGCGGGCGGCGTCGAGGGTGTCGTCGGCGATCTGGTAGGCGCCCGAGTCGAGACGCACCAGGTCGAGCATGTCGTCGATCAGCCCCAGCAGGTGGCGTCCGGCGTCGCGGATGTGCAGGGCGTATTCCTCCACCTCGGCCGGGTCGGGCGTGGCACCCGGGCGGGCGGCGTCGAAGGCGAGGGTCTCGGCAAAGCCGATCACCGCGTTCAGCGGCGTGCGCAGCTCGTGGCTCATGGTGGACAGGAAACGCGCCTTGGCCCGCGCGCCCGCCTCGGCCACCTCGCGCCCGGCCCGCAGGGCCTCGGCGGTGCGGTTGATCTCGGTGGTATCCATCACCGCCAGCGTGCAGCCCCCATCGGGCAGGGGCTGCTCGGCAAACTCCAGAAGGCGGCCGGCGATCTCGTAGCAGCAGGAGATGCCCTCGCTGGGGGGCGGAGTCTCCGGCGCGCGCGGCGGCAGGGCGGCCAGCAGCTCGTCGAGCGGGAGGCCCACCGGGAGCGGCTCGGCCAGACCGAGGAGCGTGGCGAAATCGGCGGTGGCCGAGCGCAGGCAGCGCGCGGCATCGAACACGCCGACGGCAATGCCACCGGGGTGCAGGGCAGAACTCATGCGCAACCCCCGGCCGGGCTCTCGGGTCCGGCGCAGGCGGCTTCCCTCACGGAGGTCTCATACAGCATGGTCGTTCCCATATAAGCGGGTCACGCGCCCGCGATAACCCCGCACCTGCACGGACCTCATCCCCCGCGCCGCGCCCCCTGCCCCATCCTGGCAGGCCGCGCCGGACATGCTAAAGCATCGGCCCATGCGAAAGTATCGGCCATGAACACAGCAACTCCCGCGGCATCCTCCCCGTCTCCGGCGCCCTCCCCCGGCGGCTGGCGGACCTTCTGGCGTGGCTTGTGGCGCCCGGCCCTGCCGGTGCTGGTGCTGCTGGGCGGCCAGCTCGCCCTGCGCGCCGCCGGCATCGACGTGGCCGCCCTGCTGACCGCGCTCGCCACGCGCCACCGGGGCCTGGCCGAGCTGGTGTTCGTGCCGGCGGCGGCGGCGGCCTGCTTCGTGGGCGTGCCGCGCCAGGTGGTGGCCTATGCGGGGGGGATGGGCTTCGGCGCGCTCGCGGGCTGCCTGCTGGCATTGCTCGGCACGCTGCTCGGCTGCGCGGCCAGCTTTGCCTGGGCGCGGGGGCTGGCACGCGCCTGGGTGCAGAACCGCCTGCCCGCCCGGCTCGCACAGGCCGACCGCATGCTGGCCGCCCAGCCCTTCACCGCCGCGCTGCTGCTGCGGCTGCTGCCGGTGGGCAACAACCTGCTGCTCAACCTCGCCGCCGGCGTCTCGGCGATCCGCCTCGGGCCATTCCTGCTCGGCTCCGCGCTGGGCTACGTGCCGCAGACGGTGGTGTTCGCGCTGATCGGGGCGGGCACGCAGATCGGCCGCGGCGCCATGCTGGGCATGGGCGCGGCGCTGTTCGCCGTCAGCGGCGCACTGGGGCTGCTGCTGATGCGGCGGATGCGCAGGCAGGGAGAAGCCCTCTAAAACGCGAGGAAATGCGGCTCGGGATACGACCCGGGAAGGAAGGGAAGGTCTTCTTTTCCTGAAGGAAAAGAAGCAAAAGGACTTTTGTTCCTTTGGCTCCGCGACCGACCCAGGCGCGGAGACTTAACGGATAAAGCTTTCTTGGTTCTTCTTGCTCGCAAGAAGAACATCTTATCTTGCCTTGCTGTCGCGCCTTCCCCGCGCCACCGATCCGGCCAGCGCGCTCTAGAAAAGCGTCCCGTGGAAGTCCACCGCCATCATCAGGCAGAGCACCATGATGTTGCCGATGGAGGCGGCGAAGACCCGCCGCGCCCAGCGCCGGTCGTCGGTGGCGCGATAGCCCGATACGGCGATGTTCAGCCAGCACGCGCCCGAAACCGCCGCCACCACCAGGTAGGCATAGCCGGTGTAGCCGACGAAGGTGAGCATCACCGCCGCGACCATGAAGGCGACGATGTAGTAGATGATGTGCCGCCGCGCCGCCGCCACGCCCAGGCGCACCGGCTGCACCGGAATGCCCGCCGCGACGTAGTCCTCGAAGCGGAAGATGGCGATGGCGTAGGAATGCGGCATCTGCCACAGCGCGAACATCAGGAACAGCAGCCCCGCCCCGGCATCGAGACGGCCCCCCACCGCGCAGTAGCCGATGAGCGGCGGAATCGCGCCGGACAGGCTGCCGACCAGCGTGCCGTGCGGGGAGCGGCGCTTCAGCCACAAGCTGTAGAGGCCGACATAGATCGCGAGCCCCGCCGCCGCCAGCAGCGTCGCCAGCGGGGTGGTCGCGACGGCCAGCAGCGCCAGCCCCGCCGCCGCCAGCAGCACACCGAAGACAAACGCGGGAAGCAGGCCGATCGCGCCGGTGACCATCGGGCGGCGGCGGGTGCGCGCCATGCGGGAATCGATGTCGCGGTCGATGATGTTGTTGAAGGTGCAGCCGCCCGCCACCACCAGCGCCGCCCCGATCAGGGTGGCCGCGAAAAGGCGCGGATCGACCTCCCCGCGCGCGGCCAGGAGGAATCCCCCCGCAGCCGACACGAGATTGCCGAACACGATCCCCGGCTTGACCAGCGCGAGATAGGGGGCGGCGCGCATGCCGTCCTCAGAACCCGCCGGAGGACATCGTCGGCGGCATCATCTGGTGACCGATGTTGATCATGATCCACACGCTGCCGCCGATGAGGATGCCCACCACCACGACCGTGAAGGCGACGGCCGAGACGTTCCATCGCTGCTCCAGCGACCGGTCGAGATGCAGGAAATAGACGAGCTGCACCACGATCTGCACCGCCGCCAGCGTGAAGATGACGGCAACGTTCGCCTCGCGCGGCAGGACCGGCACCATCACCAGCGCGAAGGCAATCCCCGTCAGCACGACGCTGAGGAGGAAGCCCACGAGATAGGAGCGCAGCGTGCCGTGGGCGCCCGGCGCATGGCCTTCCAAAGGACCTGACGCGGAATGTTCGGAAACGGAATGGCCGGGCAGGGAGGGGTCGCTCATCTCACAGCACTCCCATCAGATAGACGAGGGTGAACACGCCGATCCAGACGATATCGAGGAAATGCCAGAACAGGCTGAGCAGCCCGAGACGGCGGGCAACGGCGTCGCCCAGTCCCCGGCGGGTGATCTGCACCATCATCACCGCCATCCACACCAGCCCCGAGGTGACATGCAGCCCGTGCGTGCCCACCAGGGTGAAGAAGGCGGAGAGGAAGGCGCTGCGCTGCGGCCCGGCCCCTTCCGCGACGAGATGGTGGAACTCGTTGAGTTCCATGCCGATGAAGCCGAGGCCGAGGAGGAAGGTGACGCCCAGCCAGAGCTGCACCGTTGCACGAGAAGAACGATGCAGCGCCAGCATGACGAACCCGTAGGTGACGCTGCTGACGAGCAGGAGGAAGGTCTCGACCAGCACGTAGTCGAGATTGAAGATGTCACGCCCCGTCGGGCCGCCGGCGTAGTTGTTCGCCAGCACCGCGAAGGTGGCGAACACGCTGCCGAACAGCACGCAATCGCTCATCAGGTAGAGCCAGAAGCCGAACAGCGCCCTGTCGGCCTGCTCGGCCGCGCCGTGATGGCCGTGCGCCGCCAGGCGCGGAGCCGAGAGGGAGTAGGCGCCGGGGAGGTCGATGCGCATGCTCACGCCCTCCCCTCTATCTCGGCGACCGCCGCGGCGGGGACGAAGTAATCGGTATCCTCATCGAAGAATCGCCAGAGCAGCACGGCGAAGATGGCAAGCGCGCTGACGATGGCCAGCCACCAGATGTACCAGATCAGGCCGAAGCCCAGGCCGATGCTGAGAAGGCCGATGAGGAAGCCGGCCGGGGTGTTGCGCGGCATGTGGATGTCCTGCAGCGGCCCCGCGGGCTGGCGCGCCAGGCCACCCTCCTTCGCCGCGGCCCACGCATCGCGCCCGGTGATCGCAGGCACCTCGGCAAAATTGTAGAAGGGCGGCGGCGAGGCGGTGGCCCACTCCAGGGTGCGCCCGTCCCACGGATCGCCGGTGGTGTCGCGCAGTTCGTCGCGCTTGTAGATGCTGTAGGCGATCTGCAGCAGCTGCAAGCCGATGCCCGCCGCGATGATGACCGCGCCGGCCGCGGCGACCAGCAGCCAGGGGCGCCAGTCGGGATTGTCGATGTGGTTGAGCCGGCGCGTCATGCCCATGAAGCCGAGAACGTAGAGCGGCAGGAAGGCCACGTAGAATCCGATCAGCCAGCACCAGAACGCCGCCTTGCCCAGCGGCTCGTGCAGCTTGAAACCGGTGACCTTGGGGAACCAGTAGTTGAAGCCCGCGAACATGCCGAACACCACGCCGCCGATGATGGTGTTGTGGAAATGCGCAATGAGAAACAGGCTGTTGTGCAGCACGAAATCCGCGCCGGGCATGGCCATCAGCACGCCCGTCATGCCGCCGATGGCGAAGGTCACCATGAAGCCGAGGGTCCACAGCACCGGCACCTGCAAGCTCAGCCGGCCGCGATACATGGTGAAGAGCCAGTTGAACATCTTCACCCCTGTCGGCACCGCAATGATCATCGTGGCGATGCCGAAGAAGGCGTTGACGTTGGCCCCCGCCCCCATGGTGAAGAAGTGGTGCAGCCAGACCACGAAGGAGAGGAAGGTGATGGCGGCGGTGGCCCACACCATCGAGGTGTAGCCGAACAGCGGCTTGCGCGAGAAGGTGGCGATCACCTCGGAGAACACCCCGAAGGCCGGCAGCACCAGGATGTACACTTCCGGATGGCCCCAGGTCCAGAACAGGTTGACGTACATCATCTGCTCGCCGCCGAGGTCGTTGGTGAAGAAGTGCATGCCCAGGGTGCGGTCGAGCGTCAGCAGCGCCAGCGTGCCGGTCAGCACCGGGAAGGAGGCGACGATCAGCGTGCTGGTGCAGAGCGCGGTCCAGCAGAACACCGGCATCTTCATCAGGTCCATGCCGGGAGCACGCATCTTGAGGATGGTGACGAGGAAGTTCACCGCCGTCAGCAGCGTGCCCATGCCGCTGATCTGCAAACTCCAGATGTAGTAGTCCACGCCGACGCCGGGACTGAAGGCAATCTCGGAGAGCGGGGGATAGGCCGACCAGCCGGTCTTGGCGAACTCGCCGATGGCCAGCGAGGTGTTGACCAGCACCATGCCCGCAAACGTCAGCCAGAAGCTCAGAGAATTGAGGAACGGAAAGGCCACGTCGCGCGCGCCGATCTGCAGCGGCACGACGATGTTCATCAGCCCCACCACCAGCGGCATCGCCACGAACAGGATCATGATGACGCCGTGCGCGGAGAACACCTGGTCGTAGTGGTGCGGCGGCAGGAACCCCTGGTTGGCGCCATAGCTCAGCGCAAGCTGGGCACGCATCATGATGGCGTCGGCAAAGCCGCGCAGCAGCATCACCAGCCCCAGGATGACGTACATGACGCCGATGCGCTTGTGGTCCACCGAGGTGAGATACTCGGTCCACAGCCACTTCCAGCGACCGAGCCAGGTGATGAGCGCGAAGACGGCCACCACGCCGAGCCCCATGCCGGCGACGGCGCCCATGATGATGGGCTCGTGATAGGGAATGGCCTCAAGGGTGAGTTTACCGAACACGGGATTCACTTTCCGCTCTCCCCGGGACCGTGATGCATCATGTCATGCCCCTTCCCCGACTTCGACGCCGGCGGCGCGCCGAGGTATTTCTCGATCAGTCCGTCGAACAGGGCGGGATCGGCCGGGGCGTAGTAGGCGACGGGATTGTTGGAGCTGGGCTTGGCCAGTGCCGCATAGGCCGCGCCATCGAGCGGCCTGCCCGCGGCGCGCACCCGCGCCACCCAGGCCGCGAACTCCGGCTGCGACAGGGCGTGGGCCTTGAACTTCATGCCCGAGAAGCCGGCGCCGCTGTAGTTGGCCGACATGCCCTCGAAGGTGCCGGCCTCGCTGGCCAGCAGGTGGAGCTTGGTCTGCATCCCCGCCATGGCATAGATCTGCCCGCCCAAGCCGGGGATGAAGAAGGAGTTCATCACCGCATCCGAGGTGACGCGGAACTCCACCGCCCGGCCGACCGGGAACGCCACCTCGTTGACCGTGGCGATATGCGCCTCGGGGTAGAGGAAGAGCCATTTCCAGTCGAGCGCCACCACCTCGATGACCATCGTCTGGTCGGCGGGCGCCAGCGGCCGGTAGGGGTCGAGCCGGTGCGTCGAGGTCCAGGCGAGCGTGCCGAGGATGAGGATGATGACCAGCGGCACCCCCCACACCACCGCCTCGATGCGCCCGGAATGCGCCCACTTCGGCCGATAGGTCGCGCGCGTGTTGGAGGCGCGGAACCACCAGGCGAAAACCAGGGTCAGCACGATCACCGGGATGACGACGAGCAGCATCAGCCCGGTGGAAATCAGGATCAGGTCCTTCTCGCCGGCGCCGACCGGCCCCTTGGGGTCGAGCAGGGTCAGCTTGCAGCCGCCCAGCAGGAGGGCGGTGGTGAGCGCGAGGAAGGGAGCGGAAAAGGCCGTCTTGAGGCGACCTGGTCGCAGGCTCATGGGCGTTTCATCCTGACGGCACGACGCAAAGGGAAAGTCCAAAGGGCGACGGCCTGCCCCCGCAGGGCTGATGGCTGGGCCTCCCGGCGGTTCCACCGGACGGTACCCGCCCGGATCGCATCCTGGAGGCCGAGCCCCGGAAGGAGCGGCCGCACCATACTGCGACAACACAAAATGACTGTTGGGTGTCTGGCTGGTGTCTGGCGCGTTACCTGGGATTTCTCATATTGCTTCGCAAGTGCAAAATCGCCCCACAGGCCGAAAAACCGCTCCGCTTCGGTCATATTCCCGGGAGCCCAACGAGGCTCACCGCCCCGCCGCGAGCCGTCGCGCTTCAGCCAGTGCCGCCGGAATCCGCTCCGGCAGGTCCTCGGCGATGAGCCCGGCGCCCCCCAGCGCCGCCAGGGCCAGCTCCGCCGCGCAGCCATGCAGCCAGGCGCCGGCGCAGGCCGCCTCCCACGGCGCCATCCCCTGCGCGAGCAGCCCGCCGATCAGCCCGGCCAGCACGTCGCCGGCCCCGGCGGTGGCCAGCGCGGGCGGGGCATTGTCGTTGATCGCGGCCCGGCCGTCGGGGGCGGCGATGACGGTGTCGGGGCCCTTGAGCAGCACCACCGCGCCGGTGGCCGCCGCCGCCGCGCGCGCCGCCTTCAGCCGGTCCGCTCCCGCCGCGCCGCAGAACTCCGCGCCAAAGACCCGCGCGAACTCGCCGGCATGGGGGGTGAGCACCGCCGCCCCCCGGAGTCTTTCCGGAGCGCCGGCGCAGGCCGTCAGCGCATCGGCGTCGGCCAGAACGGTGCGTCCGGCGGCCAGCAGCGTCGCCAACGCCGCGCCGGCCGCGGCCCCCAGGCCGGGACCGCACACCCAGACCTTGCGGCGGGCGTCGGCCAGCAGGGTGGCCAGCGGATCGGTGCGCACGATGTTGCCCGGCTCGGCGGCGCGGTAGGTGGCGGCCGCCTCGGGGGCACAGGTGATGGTGAGCATCCCCGCCCCGCCCCGGCGCGCCGCCAGCGCCGCCAGACGAGCCGCGCCGGTCATGGTGTCGCCGCCGAGCACGGTCAGGTGGCCGCGGCTGTACTTGTGTCCCTCCGCGGCGAGCGTCGGCAGCGGCCACAGGGCGGGATGGTTGCGCCAGGTGCCGCCCCCCGGAGCAACAGCCCCGGTCGTGGCGCGGTCCATCGCCTCTGGAGGCATGCCGATCTCGGCCAGCACCGTCTCGCCGCACAGGGCGCGGCCGGGATAGAGCAGATGGCCGGGCTTGAGGCGGAAGAAGGTGACGGTCAGCACCGCCTGCGGGGCAAAGCCGCGCGGCTGGCCGGTGGCGCCGTCGAGACCGCTCGGGGTGTCGATCGCCACCAGGCGGCGGGCGGCGCGCAGCACGGCGGCCACCGTCGGGTCGAGCGGACGCGTGAGACCGGCGCCGAACACGGCGTCGAGCACCAGATCGGCGCGGGCGGCGACCTCGGGGGTGAAGGGCAGGAGCGGGCCGGTCCAGTCGGCCGCTGCCTCCGCGGCCACGCCGCGAGGGGGAGCCAGCGGCGCCACCGTCACCGGCCAGCCGGCCCGGGCGAGATGGCAGGCGGCCACGTAGCCGTCGCCGCCGTTGTTGCCGGGACCGGCCAGCACCACCACCCGGCAGGGCGCGAAGCGTGCGGCCACGGCCCGCGCCACCGCGCGTCCGGCGTTCTCCATGAGCAGGCGCACCGGGGTGCCCAGGGCGACCGCGGCCCGGTCGGTACGGCCAGCCTCCTCGGGGGTCAGCAGTTCGAGACGCGGCGGAAGAAACGACATGGCAGGCACTCCCCGGCTTTTCCCCGAGCCTATACCC
>CALNAL010000324.1 GCA_937874445.1 uncultured Acetobacteraceae bacterium
AGCAGGAGAGCACCACCCGGCCGATGGGGCTCTCCGGCCGGGCGGCGGCCAGGGCGGCCACGACCCCTCCCATCGAATGGCCCACCACCGTGGCGCCCTCCAGGCCGAGGCGGGCGAGCAGCACCGCCAGGGCGTCGGCATAGGCGGCGATATCGGGGCCGAGCGGGGAGGAGCCGCCGTAGCCGGGCGCGTCCCAGGCGACCACGCGATGGCTGGCGGCGAGGTCGGCGAACTGGAGCACCCAGGAATCGGCGCTGCCGAGCAGGCCGTGCAGGAACACGACGGCCGGCCCGCTGCCGGCCTCGCGCCAGGCGAGGGTGAGGCCGGCCTGACGCAGGCTCTGGCGTGGCGGCAGGGTGGCGAGCGCGGATTCGGCTGATTCGAACGGGAAGGCAGACATGGCGCATTTCCTCGGTGATTGGCGCCAGGATAGGCGTGCCTGATGGATCGAGGTGTTGCATTGAACGGATGAATTCATAGAATTTTCTGATGTATCAAAGAGGGCTGTCATGAACATCAAGGCCCTGCGCGCCTTCCGCGCCATCATCGCCGAGGGGTCGGTGGGCGCCGCCGCCCGCACCCTCGCGTTGAGCCAGCCCGCCGTCTCGCGGCTGATCGCGCTGCTCGAGGCCGAGCTCGATCTGCCCCTGTTCCGCCGCGAGCATCGCCGCCTGGTGCTGACCGAGCAGGGCGCCGCCTTTGCCCGCGAGGCCGGGCGCATCCTCGCCCATCTCGACGAGATTCCCCGCATCGCCGCCGAGATCCGTGCCACCCACCGCCGTCGCCTGCGCCTGGTGACCATGCCGCGCACCGCGCTTTCGGTGGTCATCCCGGCGGTGGCGCGCTTCGTGCGCGAGAACCCCGAGGTGGACGTCTCGCTCGACCTGCGCGCCCGCCGCGAGATGGAGCTGTGGATTACCGGACGCGACTACGACCTCGGCTTCGGCAACGTGCCGGTGGTGCACCGGGCCGCGCTGGGCGAACCGCTGGTGCGCTCGGTGCTGCAGGTGCTGATGCCGGCCGACCATCCGCTCGCCGCCCGCACGGTGGTGCACGCCGCCGACCTCGCCGACGTCTGCCTGGTGGCCCAGTTTCCCGGCCTGCTGCTGCGCCGCCAGACCGACGAGATCCTCGGCGCCGCCGACGTCACCCCGCGGCGGACGGTGCTGGCCGGCTCCTCGCAGGTGGCCGAACATCTGGTGGCCGGCGGCGCGGGGGTGACGATCATCGACCGCCTTTCCACCCTCACCCTCGACCCGGCGCGCGTGACTCTGCGCCCGCTGATCCCGGAACGCTGGGTCTCCTTCGGCGTCATCCGTCCGCGGGAAGGTGATCTCGACGCGACAGCGCAGGCCATGATCGGCTATCTCCGGGCCGAGATCGCGCGCCACTTGCTGCCCGGCGCGATCGAGCTGCCCGATTAGCGCGCGAAGCCAGCGTGTAGGGTGGGCTTCAGCCTACCGCCTCGCGGCCCCGCATCCCCCCCCGGAAGGCAAGGCAAGGCAAGGTCTTCTTTTCCTGAAGGAAAAGAAGCAAAAGGACTTCTCCCCATTTGGCTCCGCGACTGCCCCAGGCACAGAATCCTTAACGAATAAAGCTTTCTTGGTTCTTCTTGCTCGCAAGAAGAACACCTTCCTTGCTTCGCTGGCCGCACCGGCAAGACAAGGCCCCTGGAAATTCGCGACGAACCCCTCTACCCCCGTGTCCAAAGGAGGCCTCCGCCATGCCCAACCTCGATGCTCCGGATCTGCGCGACCGCGCCGTGCGCGCCGCCCGTGGCGAGGAGCCGTTCGACCTGCTGGTGGCCGGCGGAACCCTGCTCGACGCCGCCACCGGCGAGCTGCGCCGCGCCGACGTCGGCCTGGTCGGGCCGCTGATCGCCTCGGTCCATCCCCCGCGCGAGGCCGCGGCGCAGGCCCGGCTCGACGCGGCCGGCGGCATCGTCATCCCCGGGCTGATCGATTCCCACATGCATGTGGAAAGCTCGATGGTCACGCCGCGCCGCTATGCCGAGGCGGTGCTGGCCCAGGGCACCACCGCGATCTGCTGGGACCCCCACGAGATCGCCAACGTGCTCGGCCTTCCCGGCGTGCGCTGGGCCGCCGAGGCGACGCGCGGGCTGCCCCTGGAGGTGAACCTGCTGGCGCCTTCCTGCGTGCCCTCCGCGCCGGGGCTGGAGCGCGCCGGGGCGAGCTTCGGGGGCGCGGAGCTGGCGGAGATGCTGCGCTGGCCGGAGGTGACGGGCGTCGCCGAGGTGATGGAGATGCGCGGCGTGCTCACGCGCGGGGCACGGATGCGCGCGGTGGTGGGGGCGGGGCTCGCCTCGGGCAAGCCGGTGTGCGGCCACGCGCGCAGCCTGGCCGGGGGCGACCTGCAGGGCTTCGCGGCCGCCGGCATTTCCTCCGACCACGAGCTGACCTGCGGGGAGGACCTGCTGGAGCGGCTGCGCGCCGGCATGACGGTGGAGCTGCGCGGCTCGCACGACGACGTTCTGCCCGATCTCGTGGCCGCCCTGCGCCGCCTGCCGGGGCTGCCGCCGACCTTGACGCTGTGCACCGACGACGTCTTCCCCGACGATCTGCTGCGCGCCGGCGGGATGATCGACGTGCTGCGCCGCCTGGTGCGCGACGGGATGCCGGCGATCGACGCGGTGCGCGCGGCCACGCTGCACGCCGCCCTGCGCCTGGGGCGGGGGGACATCGGCCTGGTCGCGCCGGGCCGTCGCGCCGACCTCGCCGTGCTCTCCGACCTGGCGGGCATGGAGGTGCGCGAGGTGGTGGCCTCGGGCCGGCACATCGCCCACGCGGGCGCGCTGCTGGCGCCGCTGCGCCCGGACCCGGTGGCCCTGCCGCCCGATTCCGTGCATGTCGCGCCGCTCGAACCCGGCGATTTCGTGCTGCATGCCCCCGGCCCGGTGGCGCGGCTGCGGGTGGTCGAGCGTCCGCGCTTCACCCGCTGGGGCGAGGTGGCGGCGCCGGTGGAGGGGGGCGCGGTGGCGCTGCCGGAGGAGTGCATCCTGATGGCGGTGATCCACCGTCACGGCCGGGCGCCGGCCGTCCCCGTGCTGGGCGTGCTGCGCGGCTGGGGACGCTGGCGGGGGGCGCTGGCCACGACCGTCTCCCACGACAGCCACAATCTGGTGGTGTTCGGCCGCGACCCCGCCGATCTGGCCGCCGCCGCCAACGCGGTGATCGCCCGCCAGGGCGGCATGGCGGTCGCTGCCGGCGGTGCGGTGCGTGCGGTGCTGGCGCTGCCGGTCGCCGGCCTGATCTCCGATGCTCCGCTCGCCGCGGTGGCCCGTGATTTCGCGGCAGTCCGCAGTGCCGCCGCGGCGGTGGTGGAGGGCTGGACCCCGAAGCTGCCGGTGATCAAGGCGGCGATCGGCGCCTCGCTCGCCTGCAACGCCGGCCCGCATGTGACGGACCTCGGCATCGCCGACGGCACCACCGGGGAGGTTTTCCCCGGCGCTGTCGTCTGAAGAGAAGTAAGGGAAGGGTTCCTTTTTCGAGAAAAAGGAACCGAAAAAGCTTTATTCTTTTGGCTCCGCGCAGGAACCGAACGCGGATGTGAGGGGACAGGAGGATTGGGAAATCCGGGATTGACCGGGACGAGGCGGGATTAGGCGGGATTTTGAGGGCGCCATAAGGGGTTAGCTTCCTGCGGCGCCCCGGAACGCCCGTCGGGGAAGAATGGGAATGTCGGCGCCATCAGGGCCGGCGCGCCAACAGGTGTGGGAAGGAACCGGCACCGGCTCGGGGCCTTCTTAGAGGCGCCTCGGAGGGCTCTTAGGGAGAAGAGGAAGGACTCTTAGCGGCTGGCGCCGAGGATGAGGGAGAGGAGGAAAGCGCCTTGAACGACACGACGGCGTCGGAAAGCGTTAGAGAGTCCGCGTCCCTTCGCCCAGCAATACCCACCACGTCGGCGATGCAGTCCTTTTCTCCCCCCAAAATATGCAGGCAATGAGTAAGCGCATACCGAAGGGTTTCTGAAGAGGCATTTTCCAAAGAAACGCGCGCAGATGCCCCCGGGAGATTAATGATGGCGCTCTTAGCATCAGCTCCAGAAATTTTGACATTCTGAACTAAAATTCTTCTCCCAACGTAATTTCTAGATGAGACAACCCAATCCAACGGAGAGATCACGTCTGGAGCAGGGATCTCTTCAGGCTGAATTCGGGAAAGCCTTTTCCCGTCAAAATGAAGGCGGCGCCCGTTGCTCAGTATCACGGTTTCGTCGAACGAAATCGTGACATCGTTGTCTCCATAAAACAGAACATGCACCCCTTCTTTGGCCTCCCCAACGAAATGGCGAGGGTCAGGAGGATCATCGGCCCACGATTGCAGCGGGATGCCACATAATGCCGCTGCTGCTACAAGAGATGCCAAGAGCTTCATTTGGACTTTTCCTCCATGCTTTCAGAGGCGCCTGAGAGAGATGTCCCCTGTTTAGCGGAAGGATAGCCGAGGTTGGGATAGTCACGGTAAAGCTGAGAGGAGAACTCTCTGTATTGTTCAGAGCGTGTCCCCGGAAGTTCCCTCATGGCTCCAAAATAATTAGCCGCCAAAATGACCAACTGATCTGGGGGATATGAATTCGCCCCTTGAGCAAGAACCATCTGCGCCAAAAGAGTGACCTTTATCAGATCGTCCTTATCGTCCTCACTCATGTTCGGTGGCAGATTCGCCTTCATGGCCTTATCGGCGATTACACTCAATTCCTCGTCACTGACTTGATGAGGTTGCTCACGCCGCATCGAGCCGCATCCTGTTGCCAGCCATTCGATACTGACATCCATGGCCCGCGCCAAATCGACCAGGGCCTGCACCTTCATGTCCCGCCCGGCGAGATAGCCATTCAGGGTCGATAGAGGAACCCCGGAGCGGGTGGACACCATGCTGTTCCCGCCAGCCTCCTGAATGGCGAGCCGGAGCCGATCTGCGCGATTGCGTATTTGCGAGTTCTCGAATGGAACACGCAAATTCGATGCAGCCCCCTTGGATGCGGATTCTTTAGAAGAATTATCAGCCATATCAACTGACTACCTTAAAATTTTGGCGTGCAGCGCCCATCAGCGAACACGCAAATGAAATACTCACTTGCGCCATTGTCCGCGATTGGGTATCTTGCGAATACGCAAACGCGAAATTCCGCGCAAGCGAGCATTCCGAAGGCTCAAGCCGATGAGCGAACGAGACTGGCATCCCGAACAGGTCAAAGCGGCGATCCGCATGCGCGGACGCAGCTGCGTACAGCTCTCGGCTGATGCCGGTTACAGCCCGAATGCCATTCATGTCGCCCTCTCCCATCCCTGGCCGGCGATCGAGGCGGTAATCGCGGCCTTCATCGGCACGAGGCCGCAGCTGATCTGGCCATCCCGATACGACACCAGCGGAGCTCCCTTGTCCGGCCGCCAGGTTGCGGCCCGTCGGCACATTAGCCGGGCTCCATACCCCACCAAACGTCAAAAGTGAGCCCTTCGATGGACAAACAAGTCCGGCCAACCCCGCTCGATCTGATCGATGTTCCGCCGAGGCTACGGAAAATCGACCCCGATTATGCAGATGCCATCGGCGCCTCGATGGCCGAACGGGGACAGGATACGCCCATTTGGGTCTTTCCGGCCACTTCGGACGGCCACCATGAACTCATTACGGGCGCCCACCGGCACGAGGGCGCCCGTCTCCATGCCATCAAGACGCTGGACGTCCTGATCTTCCAGGGCAGCCGGGACGAGGCACGGCTGCTGGAGATCGACGAGAACCTGCAGCGCCGGGAGCTCTGCGAGCTGGACCGCGCGACCTTCCTGGCCGAGCGGAAGGCGGTCTGGCTGCGGTTGCACCCGGAGGCCCGGCAGGGCAGCCGGGGCACCGGATGGATGCGAGGGAACTCGAGTTCCTTCGGGTCGGACGTGGCGCGGACCATCGGGGTGACGCCCCGGCAGGTGAACAAGATCATCCGCCGGTTCGAGGCGATCCCGGGCGAGATCCGCGACACTCTGGCCGGCACCGAACTCGCCGACAACGGGGCGTTGCTCGACCGCCTCGCCAGGCTGAAAGGCGAGGATCAGCGGGCCGTCGTGAAGATGCTGCTCGCCGACCTGAAGGATGGCGGGAAGCCCCGGCCGGTGGCCGCGGCGCTGGCCAGCCTGCACGGGCAGACGAAGCCGGCTCTCTCGCTGGAGATGGAGACTTATCGTGGACTGATGGCGGCCTGGGGGCGGTATCAGAACGCCGCCGGACGCAAGAAGTTCCTCGCCGAGGTGACCGGAAAGCGGGGGGGCAAGGAATGACCCCCGAACTGCCGCCCTCTGAAGGGGTCCGCCTGGTCGCCGTGCGGCTTACGGAGTGGTGGAAAGCCCATATCCGTTCTGTCGGTGAGAGCGAGGCGCGAGCTCTGTCGGAATCGCTTCGCCGTCTCGATCAGATCCAGGAAAGCCTGGTCGCCGCCGAGGCCAGAACTCTCGCTCGGCAACAGGGGTCGCGGGCAGTCGCTCTGGTCCCCGCTGCTGCGAGGTGAACCCATGGCGCGTGGCAGCTCCCCCTCGAATCAACTCGATCTGCTGACCTGGCAGCCGCCCGAAGCGGTGGCGCGGTTCGAGGACCACATCGTGCGGTCGGCGACGATCGCCGGGCGGATTGCCCATGGGGTTGCCGCCTCTCTGCGCGATGCCGCCGGCCGGGGGCTGACTCGGGCCGATATTGCCAAGCGCATGAGCCTCTATCTCGGGACCGCCGTGAGCAAGGCGATGCTGGATGCCTACGCCTCGGAGGCCCGGGAGGAACACGTCATCAGCCTGCCGCGGCTGATGGCGCTGCTGCATGTGACCGGCGACCGCCGGCTGCTGGAGTTGCTGGCCGAGCCGATGGGCTGGGCCGTGATCGATCGGCGGCACTTGCCGCTGATCCAGCTCGCGGCGGTGCAGGAGCGGCGCGACGAACTGGCCCGGCAGGCGGACGCGCTGCGGCGCGCCGCGCGGGCGGGAGGAGCTCTCTGATGCGGCCGACGCGCGAATGGTTCACGGCCGCGGAGCTGGCCGCCCTTGGTTTGCCGGACCTGCCTGCCACACGGCAGGGGGTTCAGGCCAAGGCCGAAGCCGATGGCTGGCAGAACCCCGAGAAGGAAGGCGTGCAGTGGCGCCGGCGGCATGGTCGCGGCGGGGGGATCGAGTTCCACGCCTGCATCCTGCCGATGGCGGCACAGATCAAGCTGACGCTGCTGTTCGGCTCCGCGGTAGAGGTCGAGCAGGACAAGGCCGCCTCGCGCCAGGCCGAGCTGTGGGCGCGCTTCGAGCGGCTGCCTGAGAAGGCAAAGGAAACCGCGCGGACCCGCCTGCAGGCACTGCAGGCCGTGGAAGCGCTGGTGCAGAACGGCGTGCTGCGCACCGTGGCCGGGCCGACCGTGGCGCGGCGGTTCGGCGTGGGGCTCTCCAGCCTCTACCGGTGGCGCGAGCAGGTGGGCGGCCTTTTCGAGCGCGACTGGCTGCCGGCGCTGGCGCCGCAATACCATGGCAACGAGGCCTCGGCCGAGATCGCGCCGGAGGCCTGGGACTTTGTCCGCACCGATTATCTGCGCCTGGAGAAGCCGAGCTTCGCGGCCTGCTATCGCCGCCTGCAGGCCGCCGGCGCGGAGCGCGGCTGGGCGGTGCCATCGCAACGGACGGTGCTGCGCCGCATCGAGGCCATGCCGGAAGCCCTGCGCGTGCTGGCACGGGAGGGGCAGGACGCCTTGCGACGCCTCTACCCGGCGCAGCAGCGGACGCGGGCGCACTTCTCCGCGCTGCAGGCGGTGAATGCCGACGGGCACAAATGGGACGTCTTCGTCAAATGGCCCGACGGCTACGTGGGGCGGCCGATGATGTGCGGCTTTCAGGACCTCTACAGCGGGAAAATCCTGGCCTGGCGCATCGACAAATCGGCCTCCGCCGAGGCAGTGCGGCTGACCATCGGCGACATGATGGAGCAGTGGGGCATCCCCGATGACTGCTGGCTCGACAACGGCCGCGACTTCGCCTCGAAGTGGATCACCGGCGGCACGCCGAACCGCTACCGGTTCCGGGTGCGCGAGGACGAGCCGCAGGGCCTCCTGACCCAGCTCGGCGTGCGCGTGCACTGGACGACACCTTACGCCGGCCAGTCCAAGCCGATCGAGCGCGCCTGGCGCGACTTGGCCATGGATGGCGCCAAGCATCCGCGTTTCGCCGGGGCCTACACCGGCAACAAAGTCACTGCCAAACCCGCAAACTACGGCGCCGCCGCCGTGCCGCTCGACGTTTTCCTGGAGACGGTGGGCGAGATCATCGCCGAGCACAACTCGCGCAAGGGCCGCCGCTCGGCGGTCTGCCAGGGGCGTTCCTTCGACGAGGTGTTCGCCGAGAGCTACGCCCGCGCACCGATCCGCAAGGCGACGCCCGAACAGCGGCGGCTGTGGCTGCTGGCGGCCGAGGCGATCCGGGTTTCGCCCACCGACGGCACCATTACGCTGCTGGGCAACAGGTTCCACGCCGACTTCCTCTACGAGCTGCGCGGCAAGCGCGTCACGGTGCGGTTCGATCCGCAGGAGCTGCAGGAAGACTTGCAGGTCTATTCGGCGGCCGGGGCCTATCTCGGCGCGGCGCCGTGCATCGCCGCCGTGGGCTTCGACGACATCGACAAGGCCCGCGAGCATGCGCGCAACCGCAAAGCCTTCATGCGCGGCACCGCCGCCGCGCTGGCCGCCGAGAAGCGGATGACGCTGGCCGAGGTGGCCGACGCGCTGCCGCATGTCGGGGGCGACCGGCCGGCCGCGGACGCCAAGCTGGTCCGCCCGGTGTTCGGCACCCACGGCTCGGCCGCGCTGAAGCCGCGCGAGAGCACCGAAGCCGCCCGGGCGGCAGCCGAGGACGAGGTGCTGGCAGGACTGCGGTTGATCCGCTTCCCGCACGGCCTTTCCGAATGACCCCTCACAAGGAGAAAATCATGAGTGCAGCACTCGATAGTCGTCCGGCCCTCGCGCCGGTTCCGTTGGCCGACGCACGCGCGTCCGCAGATCTGCGCGCGGCGGTGAAGGCCGAGATGGCACAGCTCGGCATCAAGCTGCCCGAGGTCGCCCGGCAATCCGGCGTGGGCTACTCGACGCTGTCCGCCTGGATGAACGACAGCTACACCGGCGACAACGAGCGCGTCGCCCGCGACGTGCAGCGCTGGCTCGACAGCCTGAGCGCGCAGGCGCGGGCCCGCGCGCTGGATCGCGTCGCGCCGGGCTTCGTGCATACGCCCTCGTCCGAGGCGTTCATCGCCGCCCTGGAGCACGCGCAATACACCGCCGACCTGGTGGTGGTGTGCGGCGAGGCGGGCGTGGGCAAGACCATGGCCTGCGAGGAATACGAGCGCACCCATCCGAACGTGTGGCTGTTGACCGCGGAGCCCTCGTTCGCCTCCACGCGCGCGATGCTTGGCG
Organism: uncultured Acetobacteraceae bacterium; assembly: GCA_937874445.1. Lineage (GTDB taxonomy): Bacteria > Pseudomonadota > Alphaproteobacteria > Acetobacterales > Acetobacteraceae > Rhodovastum. The sequence goes on from CALNAL010000324.1 coordinate 9,436, forward strand.
AGCTGTGCGAAGTGATCGGCGTCACCGAGCCCGTAGCGACCCGGCGCAGCCGGAGCATCATCAGCCGGGTACGCGGCTCGTCGGGGTTGTTGGTGGTGGACGAGGCGCAGCACCTGACGGTGCTTGCGATCGAGCAGCTGCGCGCGATCCACGACAAGGCGCATATCGGCTTTGCTCTGGTGGGCAACCCCGGGGTCTATGCCCAGCTGCTGGGGGATGCACGCGGCAACCTCACCGCGCAGCTCTCATCGCGTGTCGGCCTGCGGTTGCAGCGCAAGGGGCCGCGCGCGGAGGACATCGACGCGATCCTGGATGCCTGGGGCATCCAGGGCGACGGCCGCAAACTGCTGCGCGCGGTGGCCCACAAGCCGGGCGCGCTGCGCGGCATGGTGAAGACACTCAGGCTGGCGCGCGCGATCGCGGTGCACTGCGGCACCGAAGAGATCGAGCCCCGCCACGTGGAAGCCGCGTGGCTGCAGCTGAGCGACACGCCGTTGCCCGCAGGACGCGACTGATGCCGGAACGGCGTCCGTTGCCGCCCCGGAAGCCCTTGTGCCGCCACTGTGGCGGCCGGGGCTTCGTGGTGGCCGTCCGGCGTGCGGATGGCAGCCGCACGGCGGTGGTGACGGACGCCTGCCCCTTCTGCGCGCGCGATGCCGAGGACCGCTGGCGCGCCGTACAGCTTCGCGAGCTGACAAACAACCCGACCATGAAAGGAGCGGCGGCATGAACGCCGAAGAGGTTCCTGCGGGCTACATCCGGAACTGCTACGGCAACCTCATTCGCACGGACCGGGTGCGCCCCGAGCTGTTGCAGGAAGACGCGGTGGTGCGCGACTTGATTGCCCGCGCGGAAGATCTGCAAAAGGCAATCGTCGCCTTCAAGCAGCGGGCTTTCGACGACGTTGTGGCGCACACGCAACTTCTCGACGAGCGCTACGGCGTCAAGCTCGGCGGACGGCGCGGCGGGATGGTGCTGAGCAGCTTCGACGGCTGCCTCAAGGTGGCGGTCAGCACCGAGGACAGCGTGTGCTTCGGTGCCGAGCTGCACCAGGCCAAGGCGCTGATCGACAGTTGCTTCCAGCGCTGGAGCGACGGGGCCAACGCCAACCTGGTGGCCGTGATCGACGACGCTTTTGCCGTGGGCGAGAGCGGCAAGGTGCGGGTGGACCGCGTGCTCGGGCTGCGCCGGCTGGAGATCGACGACGACGAGTGGCGTCGTGCGATGACAGCGATCGGCGATGCGGTGCGCACGAGCCGGAGTAAGCAGGCCATCCGTTTCTATCGGCGCGACAATCCCGATCAGCCATGGCGCCTGATCGTGCTCGACGTAGCGAGGGTATAGATGCGCAATCCCCTTCTCGCCAAGGTCCACATCGCCAGGAAGGATCTCGCCCTCGCGGAGGAATCCTATCGGGCCCTGCTCGCGCGTGTGACGGGAAAGACGAGCGCGGCGGACTGTTCCGACGGGGAACTCGACGCCGTGCTAACCGAATTCAAGCGGGTCGGCTGGGCACCGAGGGCAAAGCGCCGGCCGCTCTCGAACAAGCCGCACGTGCGCAAGGTCTTCGCGCTGTGGGGCGAGCTGCGGCCGCATCTGCGCGACGGCTCCACCCGGGCACTCTGCGCCTTCGTGCGGCGGCAGACGGGCCTCGAAGACCCGGAATGGTTGAGCCCGGACGAGGCGAATTCCGTGATCGAGGCGCTCAAGAAATGGCTGCACCGCGTGCGGCCAGGAAGTGTGGAATGATCTCCAAGGCGTATTGTTTCCGCTCCGGCGAGATCGAGATTGGGACCGTCGTTGACGACGGTGCCATCGTGCTCGCGAAGGGATCGAAGGTGCGGCTGCATGATGCCGTGGCCGGCTGCGCACGCCTCGCCTACGATAATCGCACCTGGCTTGTCCCCGGTATCCCTGAAGCCAGAACCGATGACGAGGCGCTTGAAGCTTGCCTGCGCTTCCGGCAACGCCTGGGCAGATCCCTCAAGTTGGTTTTCACTCCATGAACGCGCTGCGACTCTCGGTGCGGGACGCAGCCGTTTTGCGGTGCCTGCCGACCACCATGATCGTGGATCGCGGCCGAACGGGAAATGGCAAGCTGCGTTCTACGCTCTCTTCGCTGCAGATGCGCCGACTGATCCGTATCGAAATCCGCGGAGATCGGTGTGCGGGGCACCATGCGGAGGCCACGGTAATAGCCACTGACGATGGCCGCAAAGCCTTGGCCATCTGGAAGCGCGAGAACCCGCACATCGGCCTCGATCTGACGTCCCGAGAGCTGGAGGGCCTGCTGTGATGAGGAAGCGTGTCCGCGCCTTCAATGTCCTCCCCGACTGCCCCGCCGCTGCCTCAGAACATTTTAACCTGCAGGGCCTTGGATATCGCCTGCAACCATGGGCACGTCTTCTCACTCCTCGCGACGGATATGTCGTGCTGCGCTTCTGCTGGGTCCGGTGTTCCCGCGATGGCCGCTCCGTCGTGCGCGGTGTGTACTCCGCTCCGGAATGGGTGCTGGAGTGGCTTGATCGACGATGAACTATCCTCCGCCCCCTCCCGAGATCCAGACCATCGTCGAATTGATCGGCGAGGAGGCGGCGCTTGCCTTGATGGAACGGCACGGCGGGGCGGAGATCTATATCCCTCTGCACGCCGATGGATCGCGCCTGGTGGCGGACATCGGCTATGCGGCCACCAGTGCGCTGGCGGCCTATTTCGGGCGCGAACGCCTCAAGGTGCCCCTTTGCAAACCGTGGCGCGCGCGTATCCTCTGGCGGCAGGGCTTGAGCCGTAACGCCATTGCGCGCAAACTACTGATGAGCACATCCTCCGTTGATCGTGCCTTGGAGGACTGGGCGCCGAAGACACGCCCCGTGCACATCGTCCCCGGACAAATGGACCTCTTCTGAGGTTGCCCTCCCCGCGCGGGGAGGTGCCGGCCCAATCTCCTCAATCCTAGCCTCTGATCCGCAAGCCGCGCGATCGGCGCGTCGGCTGGACTGGGGCTCGGAATGGAAACCAACAACCTGCGTGCCATCCTGGACGCGGCCGAAACGGCGGCGGGACAGGTCTACGCGAAGATCGCCGGCACCTATCAGGCCATCGACACCTGGACGGAGGAGCATCCCGAGGTGCTGGCGGCGGCCGACACGGCTGCAACGCTGCTGAAGGCGGCGGGCATCGATCTTTCGCCCGAGATCAAGCTGCGGAAACTCGTGTGGGCGCGCCTCGGCCTTTTGCTGGCCCGCGACCCGACCGTGCAGGGACCGACCCTCGTGGCCTCGCAGAACGCCGCGGCCGCGACGGGAGGTGCCTCGTGAAGCGCCCTGTGACTCTCCGGGGGCGGCGCAGTCTTCTGCGCGCCACCACGGCGCTGATGGGCGCCGTGCTGCTGGCCGGCGGGCTTGTCGCCTGCGAGGCGACGCCCTCGCAGCTCGCGACCGATGTGCAGCTGATCTCCGCGGGAATTTCCTCGTTCGCTGGCAGCCTGGGAAAGCAAGTCGGGATTTCCGATGGCCTGGTGGCCAAGGTCACGAAATACGCCAAGCAGGTCAGCGACGATGCCGCGGCCGTCTCCGCGGCAACCAGCGGCCTGACCAATGCCACCGACACCACGGGGCTGGTCAAGGAAATTGCGAGCTGTGTGCAGGCAATCGCCGACGTCGCGCTGCCGCAGATCAAAGGGCTCGCCAACGCCTCTCTCTATGTCTCGCTGATCGACGCCGCCGTCTCGCTGCTGCCGACCATCCTGGCGGCGGTCGGGCTCACGGCCGCGCCGTCCGCCGCGGCGATCTACGCGCCGACGGAAGCGCGGCTGATCCTGGCGCGGAAGCTCTGACATGGCGGACGCCCTCGGCGGCTTGATCGTCTTCCTGAGCGGGGCCGTCGTTGGCGCCTTCCTGGCTTTGCTCGCCGCGGACGGCGATTGATGAAACACGGCCTGATCTTTCAGCCGCATCCGCGCATGCCCCGCCTGGGAGCGGTGCTCGACACGCTGCCGATGCCGGAGAAATGCGACTGGCATGCGGCCATCGAGATCGACGGCGATGCGCTGGGCAACGACCACCGCTCCAACTGCGTCGAGGCGGCTGCCTGGCGTGCGGTGCAGATCTGGCGGGCCGTGGTGGCGCACGATGCCCGCCGCCCCACCGCCGAGCTCGCGCTGAACACCTATCGCCGCTGGGCCGGCTGGGACGGAACGGACGCCACCGATCTCGGCACCGAGACCGATCGTGCCGCCGCGTTCTGGGGCAGCGAGGGGCTGCAATGGGCCGACCAGTGGACCGACCTCCCCTCGCTGTTCTCGGTCGATGTGGGCGACAACACGCACATCCGCAAGACGATTGCCAATTTCGGCCCGATCCAGCTTGACCTGGCGCTGGCCCGGGCCTGGGACGGCGAGACCATCTGGCGCCTGATCGACGGCGCCAACGGCGTGCCAGGCAGCGGCGATCGGCACCGCATCTGCTGCGGGAAGTACGACGCGCAATACCTCTACGGCATCACCTGGGGCTTCGAGGTGGGCATCACCTGGGACGCCGTGGCCCGCCACGCGCTCGGGGCCGAGGGGGCCGTGACGCGGTCCTGGTTGCGCGAGACCGGCCTTTCCCCCTCGGGCCTCGATCTCACCGCGCTGGAGCGCGCCTCCCGGAGCCTCGCCGCATGATCGTTCTGCGCCTGCTCGGCCAGTATATCGTCAACTGGCTCAACCTCCTGGACCACGCCGGAAACTGCCTTTTGCTGGGCGACGCCGACGAAACCATCAGCGCCCGCGTGGCCCGGGCACGGAACTCGAGCGTCCGCTGGGCCTGGTGGGCGTGCCAGTTCCTGACATGGGCGCAGATCGTCGTCACGGCCGGGCGCATGACCCGCGACCATGGCGAATACGCGCTGGACAAGCAGTCCCGGCCCAACAGCCGCGAGATCCTCGACCTCTGCCACTGGCCGCCGCACCTGCGCCGGCGGCCGCGCAGCCAGGTCCGCATTACCAACGACGGAGAGGGGAGCAAGCGATGAGCGATCCCGTGGCCATGGGCTTCCGGGGGGCCGCCCGACCGTTGCAGCCGGGCGACATACAGGCCGCCGCCTCCCGGCTGGGGTGCCGGGCTGTCGCTCTGCAGGCGGTGCTCGAGGTGGAAGCGGGTGGACGTGCCTTCGACAGCCGTGGCCGGCCGGTGGTGGAATTCGAGCCGCACGTGTTCTGGCGGAACCTGCCCTCCTCGCTGCGCTCGCGTGCCCAGGCCGAGGGACTGGCGTGGCCGGCCTGGCGCCCCGGGCATTATCCCGGGACGTCCGACGGGATGTACGACCAGATCGCCAGGGCCTGTGCCATCGACGAGGACGCGGCCCTGAAGGCGACCAGCTGGGGCATCGGGCAGACCCTCGGCGAGGAGCACGAGGCCGCCGGCTACAGCGATGTGCGCGCGCTGGTGCTGGACGCGATGGAAAGCGCCGCCGCGCAGCTCGCCATGATGGCCAGCGAGATCATGCACGACGGACTCGCGCCCGCCCTGGCCGGGGAGAACTGGGCGGCCTTCGCCCGCGGCTACAACGGGCCGGGCTATGCGGCCAACCACTACGACACGAAGCTCGCCGCCTACGTCGGCACGTACCAGGCGCCTGCTGCCCCGGCCGCGAGCACAACGCCGGTCGCGGAACCTCCCGCTACTCCCGTTGCCGGCACGTCGGCTCCCTCCTCTGGATGGCCGGACGGCATGCCGCCGGGGAACGGCTGATGGACGAGGTCGACCAGATCGTGGCGCGCGAGGAAAGCCTGCTCGCCGCCCGCGTGCAACGCGCACGGCACGCGGCGCCCAGCGGTGCGCCGTCGCTGGTGTGCCTGGGTTGCGGCGAGCTCATTCCGGAGGAACGTCGCCGCGCGCTGCCGGGCTGCTGCCTCTGCGTGGACTGCCAGGCGGAAATCGAAAGGACGAGGCCGTGAACGAAGGCGGCTGGCTGGGCTACCTCGGGGGCATCACGGCCGCCGTCACTCTCGGGGGGGCCATCGTGGTGCTGATGCTGCGCGGCTGGCTGGCCGGCCGGTACGCCACCACCGAGCAGGTGGACGAGCTGGAAGAGCGGGTGGGCGCGGTGGAGTCGTCCACTCGGGACATGTTGCGGCGCGGTGATCTGCGCGAAGTCGAGCGGCGCATCGGCACAGTCGAAACCGGCGTCTCCGGCGTGCGCGGGCAGCTGCAGGGCGTCACCGAGACCCTGAAGAGCATCGACCACACGGTCGGCCTGCTCCTCGCCGAGGGGCTGAAGAAGGGAACCGAGGGATGAGCCTCGCAGAGGTGATCCAGGAAGACCGGCGCATCTACGTGCTGCTGTGCCTCAAGGAAAGCTCGGGGCAGCTGAACGAGGCGGTGCTGCGCAAGCTGCTCGTCAAGATCGGCCACCAGGTGGACGAGACGGACGTGCGCGGGGTGCTGCAATGGCTGACCGATGCGGCGCTGATCCGTATCGAGAACCTGCCGATGGACAGCGGCGAGGTGTGGGTGGCGTACCTGCTCTCCGCCGGCGAGGCCGTGGCCGACGGCAAGCCGCATCCGGGCATCGCCCGGCCCCCGCTGCGGTGAGCGGCGATGCCGCGTCCATCCTCCATCGATCAATTGCCCGAGGAAATCCGGGTTGAGATCGGGCGCCTGCGCTCGCTCGGCTGGACCATCGACCAGATCCTCGAGCACCTGCGCGGACTGCTCGACCGCGCGCCCAGCCGGTCCGCCCTCGGGCGGCACATCCAGGGACTCGACAAGCTGGGCGAGCGCATGCGCCGCTCGCGCCAGGTCGCCGAGGCGGTGGTGCGCGAGCTGGGCACGGCGCCGGAAAGCCAGGCGGCGCGCCTCAACATCGAGCTGATCCACACCGCCATTCTCGACCTGTTCATGCACGCCGACGAGGGCGGCGAGGGCGAGCCCGGGGAAGGCGGCGTTCCGCGCGACCCCATCGACATCCAGTGGCTCGCCAAGGCCGTCGACCATCTGGCCAAGGCCAGCAAGACGAACGTGGAGTTCATTCGCGACGTCGAGCAGCGCGCGGCCGAGAAGGCGCGCCGTCAGGCCTTGACCGAAGCCGCCGACACGGCGGCAGCAGCAGCCACGGAAGCGGGGCTTTCGGCCGATCGCGCAGCGCAACTCCGGCGCGATGTGCTGGGATTGCGACCGATCCCGCCAAGCGGTGGCGCCACATGACCGATCAGACCCCGCCAATCGAGGAACTGCTGGCGCCGACTGAACTGCCGCGGGATCACGATCCGCTCGCCGACGGCATCCTGATGAAGCATCAGCGCGAGTGGCTCGAAGACAAGAGCCCGCTCAAACTGTGCGCCAAGGGACGGCGAACCGGCATCACCTATGCCGAAGCGCTCGACGACACCATCACCGCCGCCTCGGCCCGCTCGGCTGACGGCGACAACGTTTTCTACATCGGCGACACGAAGGAGAAGGGCCTCGAGTTCATCCACTACGTCGCGCATTTCGCGCGGGTGGTGGCCAAGGAGCTGCACGAGGTCGAGGAGTTCCTTTTCGAGGACAAGCGCGACGACGGCGACAGCAAGTTCATCGCCGCCTACCGCGTGCGCTTTGCTTCGGGCTTCGCGGTAGTGGCGCTTTCCTCGCGCCCAGCTAACATTCGCGGTCTTCAGGGCATCGTCGTCATCGATGAGGCTGCATTCCACCCCGACGTGGAGGCCGTGCTCGATGCCGTCAACGCGCTGCTGATCTGGGGCGGCAAGATCCGCATCATCAGCTCGCACAACGGTCAGGACAATGCCTTCGCCCGATTGATCGAAGATACCCGCAAGGGCGACTACGACTACTCGATCCACACCATCCCCTTCTCGGAAGCGGTGAAAAACGGCCTCTACGAACGAGTTTGCCTCATGCGAGGCTGGACGTCGACCCGGGAGAGCAAGGCCAAGTGGGTCAAGGATATCCAGCGCAGCTATGGATCGCGCACCGAGGCCCGTGACGAAGAGCTGGAGGCGATTCCCCGCCGCAGCTCTGGCGCTTACATCCCACGTGCCCTCGTGCAGCACGCTCAGGATGAGGGCGTGCCTATCCTGCACTGGGCAAAGCCCGAGAACTGGTATCTCGATCCCACGCGGCTGGAGACAGCCAAGGAGTGGGTGCGCGATGTGCTGGAGCCGGCCCTGGAATTGCTAGATCAGCGCCGCCACACCACCTTTGGACAAGACTTCGGCCGCAACGGCGACCTTTCGGTGATTGCTCTCAGCCAGGAAGAACGCCCCGCGCAATGGCGCGCGGCCTTGCAGATCGAGCTTCGTCGTATCCCCTTCGACGTGCAGCAGTATGTGCTGTGGGCAGTGATCGAGCACCTCCCGCGGTTCGTTCGTGGCGCGTTGGATGCCCGCGGCAATGGGCAAAGCCATGCCGAGGCGGCCCAGCAGAAGTTCGGCCCGGAGCGCATTATTTGTGTCGCGGCGACGGCGAAATGGTACGCCGAGTGGTTCCCGCAATATCGTGCCGCGCTGGAAGATCGCAGCTACACACTGCCCGGCGGCCAGGACGTGATTGCCGACCATCGCTTGGCGGAGCTGGTGCACGGAAACCCGACCGTGTCGGAGAAGCACGTCAAGGGCGAGGACGGCGAGGAGCGCCACGGCGACAGCCTGGTTGCGCACCTGCTCTGCCTATTCGCCACCCATGGCGACCCCGAGGTCTACGCCTACGAGGGCGGTATCCGGAGGCGCAACGAGGGCATCACCGGCACGGGATGGCGCGATCGCGCACCGGAGAACTGGCCGGAGGACGAGCGCAACCCGAACCGCGGGCTGCTGCCGGCAATGCGGGGAGGCATCCTGTGACCGAGGACGATGCCGCCCGCCTGGCGTGGGCCGATACGGAGCTGGACCGGCTGACCCTGGCCGAGCTGCATAAGGTCGTGCCCGAGGGCCATCGCGACGCGCGGTTCGTCCGCCAGCTGCGCCACATCGATCTGCAATTCATCAGCGCCGAGGACCGCCAGCTGCTGCGCGATCTGGCCTGGCGCTGGCGGCGCCATCTGCCGCGAACGATCGCCCCGAAGCTGCCGCCGCATGATCCGCTTGTGAAAGCAATGGAGGCCCGGAATGGATGAAGCCATGGACGCCCTCGCAACACGTTTCATCGCCGCCCTGGAGACTGTCGTGAACGTCGCGGAGGAAATTTCTCGACTGCCTCCCGGTCAGCGGGCCGCCATCGGTGATCGGTTTGAACGAGAATCCGGCCTGATGGACCGTCTGGAAGCGCTTGACGGGGTGCTCGATGGCTGACCAGGTGCGCCAGCTGCTCGACCAGTTCGGCGAGCCCGTCCCGGCGGCGCGCATCAGCGCCCTGCGGGAGGAGACGGCGCCGCCTGGCGCGGCACTCGGGCGGCCGCCGTTTTCCGGGCACCTCGCCTTCGGCATGGACCCGGGCCGGCTCGGCGCCGTGCTGCGCGCCGCCGACAGCGGCAACTCCTACGACTGGATGATCCTCGCCGAGGAGATCGAGGAGCTCTTTCCGCACTATCAGGCCGTGCTTTCCAAGCGTCGCCGCCAGGTGGCGCAGCTGCCCATCACGGTGCAGGCGGCCGAGGGCGACCCGGCCTACGAGAAGCACGCCACCTTCGTGAAGGAATGGCTCCGGACCGGCGTGCTGCAGCGCTACCTGTTCGACATGACCGACGCGCTGGGCAAGGGATACTCGGTCGGCGAGATCGTGTGGGAGACCGAGCCGGGCTGTTTCCGCCCCTCCGAAATCCTCTACCGGCCACAACGCTTTTTCGAGATCAGCTGGCAGGACGGGCAGACGATCTGGCTGCGCCCCGATCTGACCGAGCTCGCGCCCCACAAGTTCCTGGTCCATCGCCACCCCTGCAAATCAGGCCATATCGTCCGCTCCGGCCTGACGCGCACCGTGGCGTTCCTTTGGCTCTACGCCAGCTACAACGCCAAGGATTGGGCGCTGTTCTGCCAGGGCTACGGGATGCCCATCCGCGTGGGGCGCTACGGCCCGGAGGCGAGCGAGCAGGACAAGCGGGTGTTGTGGCGGGCCGTCTCCTCGATCGCCGGCGACGTCGCCGCGATGATCCCCAAATCGATGGGACTCGAGTTCGTCCGGGACGGCGAGCGCACCGCCGGCGCGGAGCTCTATCTCAAGCGCGGCGACTGGCTGAACCGCGAGGTTTCCAAACTCGTGCTCGGCGGCACAGCGGGCACCGAGGCAATCAACGGCGGCCACGCGGTGGGCAAGGAGCACCGCGAGGGCGAGCAGGATATCGAGGACTTCGACGCCTCGCTGCTCTCGGTCACCATCAACCGCCAGATCGTGCAGGCCATGATTGCCTTCACGTTCGGACCGCAGAAATCCTACCCCGACCTGACGCTCGGGCGCCCCGCGCAGGTGCCGCTGAAGGACCTGGTGGAATCGGTGGCCGACCTCGGCCCGCTGGGCCTGAAGGTGAAGGCCACCGAAATCCGCGACCGGCTGTTCCTGACCGCCCCCGGGCCGGAGGATGAGGTGATCGGCGGGGCCGCGCCGGCGCCGGTGGCCAAGCCGGACATTCCGGCTCCGGCCAGGCGGCTGCCCACCGACGGCTTCGCGGCCGGGCTGCGTCTGCTGGCGCGGCATACCGAGGCGCCGCCGGAGCTGGTCGCGGCGATGACGGACCGGTTGGCGGACGAGGCGGCCGGCGCGCTGCACGGCATGACGGAGCAGGTACGGCAGGCGGTGGAGCAGGCCACGGACCTGCACGACCTGGCCGAGCGGGTGCATGCCCTCAATCTCGCCCCCGACGCCTTTGCCGAGGCGATGGCGCGGGGCATGGCGCTGGCCAACCTCGCCGGCCAGGCGGCCATGCTCGACGAGCTGCGTGCCGATCCCGACGGGCGCGAACTCGCCCGGCATGCCCCGCTCGATGCGGCGCAGCGCGACGCTCTCCGGGCGCAGGATTTCGCCGTGCCGGAGACGCAGCAACTGCCGATCCGCGACGCGAGGCACGTGAAGGACGCCTGGCGCGAGGTGGACAGCACGCGGGGGCTTACCCCGGCGCAACGCCGGCGGGCGCGCCGGCGCATCCTCGCCCGGGCGAAGCGGCTGGGGATCGACACCAGCGGGTGGGAGACGCCGGCCGGTGGCGTCGCCGATGCCTGACCTGGTCGACGCCTTCGATCTGCCCTTCCAGGAAGCCGTCGATTTCTTCCGCCAGAAGGCGCGGGTGCCCACCTCGCACTGGACGGACGTCTGGCGCATCGCGCACAGCCACGCCTTCATGGTGGCGGGCGCGGCGAGTGACGCCTTGTTGGCCGACTTTCAGGCGTCGATCGCCAAGGCACTGGAGCAGGGCACAACGCTCGCCGAGTTTCGCCGCGACTTCGATACGATCGTCGAGAAGCACGGCTGGAGCTACAACGGCGCGCCGGGCTGGCGGGCGCGCATCATCTACGAGACCAACCTCTCCACCGCCTATAGCGCCGGGCGCTACGCCCAGCAGACCACGCCCGAGGCGCTGAAGGTGTTTCCCTACTGGGAATACGTCCACTCCGGCAGCCCGCACCCGCGCGTGCAGCACCTGGCCTGGAACGGACTGACGCTGCGGGCCGACGATCCGTTCTGGGCCAGCCACTATCCGCCCAACGGCTGGCATTGCGGCTGCCGCGTCCGGCCCGTCTCCCGCGCCGGCCTCGGGCGGATGGGCAAGAGCGGCCCCGACGAGGCCCCCGAGATCGAGACGCGGCCCTGGCGCAACCCCAAGACCGGCGAGGTGCATCGCGTCCCGGTGGGGATCGACCCGGGCTTCGACTACAACCCCGGCCTCGCCTGGAAGAAGGGCGCGAAATATCTGCCGGTCACCCTCGACGATGCGGACCATCCCGGCGGGGCCGACCGCACGCCGGCGGAGGACGTGAACGCCGAGCCGGCCGTTGCCACCCCCGGCCAGCTCGCCTCCTTCATGGCCCATCCCCGCGGCGAGATCGGCCTTGGCCGTATTGCCGCGGAGCTGCAGGACGCATTGAACCTCGCCACCGATGTGGTGCGGCTCTCGGCGCAGTCGTTGCGCAAGGAACGCCACGAGCACCCCGACATGACCGAGGCCGATTATGCGGCTCTCCCGGGCGTGCTGGAGCATCCGGACCTGACGGCCTTGCAGAAGGACGGGCGCGCACTGCTGCTCAAGCGTCTGCCCGGAGAGCTGCGGCGCGGCGATGCTGTCGCGCATCTGGCGATCGTCAAGGCCACGCGGGAGGGAGACAAGGCGTACCTGGTCAGTGCCTATCGGGCACGCCTGACATCGGTGCGCCAGAAGCTCCGGCGCGGCAAGGTGCTCACCGGCGAGGCGAAGGAATGGGAGCGATAGGGTGCGCCGGTGGGGCCTGCCTGGACCCCCACAACATGCTCCCGCCGAAGCGGCGGTGCCACGGCCGGCAGATTGTCACCGTGTCGCAGCGCACCCGGGCACAATGTAGGCGCGTGCGAAGAGAATTTCCAGCATGACCGGCGTTCGTCTGCAGGCGGGTTTGGAGATCGGGCGCATCCTCGGCGCGATGGACACGCTGCGCTCCATCGCCAAGAGCCCGGCCCCGGTGCTGCGCGCGATCGGCCCCGGCCTGGTGGCCACCACCCACGATCGTTTCGACGAGGCGCGCGAGCCCTATGGCGCGCCGTGGGCGGCGCTCTCGCCGGCCTACGCCGCGCTCAAGCGGGGCCCGGGCATCCTGCGCGAGAGCGGCATGCGCGGCGGCCTGATGGGTAGCATCACCTTCCAGGTCGCCGGCAGCGAGCTGCATGTCGGCAGCAACAAGGTCTATGCAGCCATCCATCAGTTCGGCGGCGTCATCAAGCCGGTGTCGGCGCGGGCGCTGCGCTTCGGGCTGATGATCGGCGGTAAGCGGGCGGTGGTGCGGGTGCACAGTGTGCGCATTCCGGCGCGACCGTATCTGGGCTTCGGGCCGGCCGACTATCGCGTGGTGATGGATGTGCTGGAGGCGTGGACGGGACGTGCCCTGCGCTGATCCCTGGCGGCCCTTCCAAGGCGCTTGACGGCGCCCGTGCCTGGTTCCAGCCTGCACAGCAACAGTCGCAGGGGGCCTGCGGGTTTTAAGAGGCCCGTAAGAGCCAATAAGAGCACCCCCAGCGGCTTTTGAGCGCCGCCGCGTCTATCCGGACGCTCCCGAGCCCTCTCCCCGCCAGCAGGCGCCCAAATTGGATCGGCTCACCTCCCCGCGCGGGGAGGTGCCGGCGCTGCCTCCGCGCCCCTAGCGTCGGCGGCATGTTGATCGCCTGCCACTCCATCGCCCTGACCCACGCCGACGGCGCCCCCGAATGGATCCACCTGATCCCGGCGGGCACCTTCCACGGCGTGGACGGGCGTGGCCCCTACCGCGTCACCGACGCGGCCGCGCTGATCGCCAACAGCTTCCACGATGCCGACAAGCTGCCGATCGACGAGAACCACGCCATCGACATCGCCGCCCCCAAGGGCGAGCCCTCGCCGGCGCGGGGCTACATCGTCGAGCTGGCCGCGCGCGAGGACGGCATCTGGGGCCGCGTGGAGTGGACCCCGGCCGGCCAGGCGCTGATGGCCGACCATGCCTACCGGGCGATCTCTCCCGTCTTCGAGCACGACAAGTCGGGCCGCGTGCTGCGCCTCGCGCGCGCCGCGCTGACCAACAACCCGAACCTGACGCAGCTCACCGCGCTCCATCACAACCAGGACAGTGGAATGGATCTGATTGCTCGGCTTCGTGCCGCGCTCGGCCAGCCCGAGGCGGACGAAGAGGCGATCGTGACGGCCGTCACGGCCAACGCGACCGCCGTCGCCACCCACGCCTCCACCTTGGCCTCGATCGCCCAGGCGGCCGGCGTGACCGCCTCCGGCGGCAAGGCCCCGGACGGCAACACCATCGTTCTCGCCCTGCAGGCGCGGGCCGGAGACCCTGCCGACGCCGCCAAGCTGCAGGCCACGGTGATCGCGCTGCAGACCAAGCTCAACACCCTGGAGGCCGGCGCGGCCGAGGCGCGCGCCATCGCCTTCGTGGATGGCGCCATCAAGGACGGCAAGCCGATCAATGCCATCCGCGATCGCCTGATCGCCCAGCACCAGAAAGACCCCGAGGGGGTGGAGGCGCTGGTGGCCGGGCTGGTGAGCATCAACGCCGGCGGCGTGCCGGGCGGCGGCAAGGGCGCGCCGGGGGGCGCTGCCGGCGAGCTGACGACCGAGGAGCGGCACACCTGCCAGAAGATGGGCCTCGATCCGGCGAAGTTCCTGGAGCACCGCAAGGGCCGGGAAGCGGCCGCGCGTGAGGGAGCGACGGCATGAGCCTTTCCACTGGCATCACGATTGCCCGGCGCGGGCCGCCGCGGAACGGCGAGTTCGGCTATCCGGTGGCCCCCGGCGAGAAGGTCTTTTCCGGCGGCGCGGTGGGGCTGAACGCGGCGGGCCAGATGGTCCGCCCGCAGACCTCCGGATGCGTCGTGCTGATCGGCATCGCCGACCGCACGCTCGACAACTCCGCCTCCGCCGTGGCGAGCGACGAGCGGGTGGTGGCGATGCGCGGAACCTTCGCGCTCGCGGTGACCGGGGGGACGGCCAGCAAGATCACCGCGGCCGTCTACGCCTCCGACGACAACACCTTCACGGTGACCAACAGCGGCAGCCTTCTCGCGGTCGGCACTCTCGCCGGCATCGAGGGCAGCCAGACCTACGTGCAGATCTAGGGGACGCCGGCATGGGCATTCAGATCACGTTTCCGGCGCTGCAGAGCATCAACGACGGCGTCAGCCTGGCGTTCAACTCGCAGCTCTACGCGGCGCCGGGCATCTACAAGGCGTTCTCCTTCGATGCGCCGAGCACTGGGGAGGAGGAGTTCTACCCCCGTCTCGACATGCTGAAAGGGTTGCGCGAGTGGGTGGGCGACCGTGTCGTCAACAGCCTTTCGATCTCCACCTTCGCCATCAAGAACAAGACGTTCGAGGAGACGATCGGCATCCGGCGCGAACAGGTCGAGGACGACAAGTACGGGTTCCTCACGCCGATCGCCGGAGAGATGGGCCTGAACGCCAGCCGCCTGCCCGACCTGCTGATCGCCGCGCTGATGTTGAAGGCCCACACGATGCCTTGCTGGGATGGGCAGAATTTCTGCGATGCGGGGCATCCGAACTTCAACCGCGACGGCACGGCCACCACGGTGACGAACTATGCCGACGGCAGCGGCGACCCGTGGTTCCTGATCGACGACAGCCGCATCCTGCGACCCTTCATCTTCCAGAGCCGTCGCGCCTTCAATGTCATCCCCAAGTTCTCGATGACGGACCCGCAGGTGTTCTGGAACAACGAGTTCATCTGGGGGGTTGACGGCCGCTGCAACGCGGGCTTCGGCCTGTGGCAGCTCGTCTTCATGAGCAAGCAGGAACTCACCCACGACAACGTGGAGGCCGCCCGCACCGCGATGGCGTCGCTTCGCCGCCCCGACGGCGCGCCGATGGGCATCAACGGCAAGCTGCTGGTGACCACGACGAGCAACTTCTTGAAGGCGAAAGCTCTGGAACAGAACGACTTCCAGCCGCTGACCGCGACCGCCACCAGCCTGGTCCCGAACCAGTTGAAGGGCGTCGTGAAGGCGCTCGAGAACGTGTGGCTGAACTGATGCAGATCGTCATCGTCTGCCTGCGCGAGCAGGGCATGAACCGCGGGGGGCTTCGGCATCCCCGCGGGGCCACGACCTACGAGTCCTCCGAGATCAGCGAGGCGCAGCTACGCGAGATCCTCGCCGAGCCCGAGCTCGTGGTGGTCGCCGGTGCGCGGCTCACCGGCGCCGATCTGGAGGGATTGGTCGAACCCCTGGGGACGACGGTGCACATCGATCCGGCCCCGGCCACTGCCTCTGAGGAGCCGCCGGCCGAACCGAAGACCGAGCCGCCCGCAAAAGGGCGCCGCGGCCGCAAGGACGGGGCCGTCTGATGTATGCCTCCGTGCAGGACCTGATCGACCGTTACGGCGAGACGGAGCTGGTCCGTCTCACCACGCCGGACGGCGCCGACATGGACGGGATCGACACCGATCGCGTCGAAGGCGCCCTGCGCGAGGCCTGCGCGCTGGTCGATACCTACCTGCGCAAGCGCTACAACGTGCCGCTCGACATCGCGCCCCCGGAGATCCGCCGCGCCACCTGCGTGCTGACCCGCTACGACCTGATGCACGGCGACCAGCGCGAGCCGACCGAACAGGCGCGCCTCGCTCGCAAGGAAGTCGTCGACTGGCTCTCCGACATTGCCGCCGGCAAGGTGCAGCTCGACCTCGAAGAGGTGGCGCCCGGCGAGGACAGCTATTCCCAGGCGAGCACGCGGCGGGCGCCCCTTTCCGATGACGCGACCGTAACCGGCGCAAGCTGGGGCGGAGGGGCGGCATGGTAGATTTTCTCGCCGCCTCGCCGCTCGCGGTTGCCACCCGGGCGATCCAGGACCGGCTCAAGCTGATCTTCCCGGAGAAGCGCTTCGTGCACCGCATGGTGCCAGCCCGCATGGACGGCGCCTCCTGGAAGCGCCTGATCGGTGACGGCCGCTTCGTCGGGCTGGGCTGGGCCGAGATCGCTCCCGACAGCGACGAGGGACGCAGCTTCAACGGGGACGCCCAGTGGGTGGTGTTCCTGGCCTGTCGCAACCCCTCCGGCGTCATGGGCGCGATGTTCGGCGACGCGCGCGGCCCGGGGCTGTTCGCCTTCGTGCATGCCGCCATCGCGGTGCTGCAAGCCTTTTCCATCCCCGGCGCCGGCACGCTGATGGTGACCGCGGCCACCAACGCCTATGCCGACGGCTGGGACGAACAGGACGGCCTGGCGATGGCCGCGGTTCATTGCGGGCTGCGCCTCAATCTCGCACCGCCGGAGGGCATCGACATGACGGCCCCCGAGGATCTGAAGCAGATCGCCGCCACCTGGCAATTCGCCGACGACAGCACCGTCGGCCCCGACATCTTCGACGTGAGGAACTCATGAAAATCCGCGTGCGCGTGCCCGATGGTCGCACCGTTCCGATGCCGCGTCCGGATGGGCGTGTGCTGACCGGCGGCGACAAGATGCCAACCGGCGGCTGGGAGGTCGAGCTGACCACCTTCGTGCGCCGCCGTCTGCGCGACCGCGACCTTGAGGAGGTCACCACGGCAGCCACCTCCACCACGTCCACCACGAAGACTTCGGGAGGTGCCTCGTGAGCGAAACCATCACCTTCGACGAGATCCCCTACACCTGGCTCGTGCCTGGGACCTATGCGGAGATCCATGCCAACTACACCAAGGTTGGCGCCTTCGATTGGCCGGCGCACATCCTGATCATCGGGCAGATGCTGGCCTCGGGCACGGCCAAGCCGCTCGTGCCCTACGACATCACACGCACCGACCAGGCGCCGGTGCTCTTCGGGCGCGGCTCGATCCTGGCCGACCAGGTGCGGGCTTTCCTCAAGGCCAATCCCTACAACAAGCTCTCGGCCCTGGGCATCGTCGACAGCGCGTCGGGCGTCGCCGCGACCCAGACGATCACCCTGACCGGCACGGCCACGGCCACCGCGACGCGGACGGTTGCGATCGGCGACGAGGAGGTCACCTACGCCGTGGCGGTGGGCGACGCCGTTGCGGCCCAGGCCACCGCGCTCGCCGCCGCCATCAATGCCGACGCCGATGCCAGCGTGACGGCCGTGGCCGCTGCCGCCGTCGTGACGTGCACGTTCCGCCACAAGGGCGAGTGCGGCAATGCGCTGGTGATTTCGGTTTCCGACTCCGAACCGACCGGCACCGCCTGGGCCATCGCCGCCGGCACCGCCGGCAGCGGCAACCCTTCCGTGGCCGATGCCATCGCGGCGATCGAGGGCGTCTGGTACACCGACATCACGATGCCCTGGACCGATACCGCCAACCTGGCGGAACTCGAGGCCGAGCTGGCGTCTCGCTACACCGCCATGGGGCGCCTCGACGCGCAGGCCTACATCGGGCTCAACGCCACCTATGGCACGGCCTCGACCTATGCCAGCTCGCGCGAGAGCAAGTTCGTCTGCTCGATCCCGGCCAACGGCTCGCCCACGCCGCCGTGGAAATGGGGTGCGAGCCTCTGCGCCGTCGCCGCGTATCAGTCCACCAACGACCCAGCCCGCCAGCTGCGCACCCTGACGCTGCCCGGCGTGCAGCCGCCCGTGGAGGCCAACCGCTTCGCCGAGACCGAGCGCAACCTGCTGCTCGGCATGGGGCACTCGACCTTTACCGTCGAGCAGGACGGCACCGTCGCGCTGGAGCGCGTGGTGACCAACTACACAGAGACCGGCGGGGTCGCGGATGCCGCCTGGCGCGATCTGCGCACGCCGAAGGTTTCCAGCCGGGTGCGTTACGACTGGCGCACCTTCATGCAGAGCAACTGGCCGCGCAACAAGCTGGCCGACGACGGGTCGCTGGCCGCCGAATACGATCCGACCGTGGCGACCCCGAACCGGCTCAAGGCCTCCTGGGCCGGGCGCATGTCGCTCTACGGACAGAAAGGCTGGCTGGAGAACACGTCGGCCGATGCCAAGAACGCCGTGTTCGTGCGCGACACCGATGATCGCAACCGGGTCAACGCCCGCCAGCCCCTCACCATTATCGGCGCGATGATGGTGATGGCCGGCCGGCTCGAATTCGCGGCCTAGGAGGCCCCATGGCACAGACACTTGGCGTCGTCGATATCGTCTGGAAGGGCACGAAGCTGAGCCCCGAGAAGGGCGCCTCCTTCAAGTTCGGCGGGCTGCAGAACACCCCCGTCATCGCGGGGCGTCAGGTGCACCGCGCCGAGGAGATGCAGGCCTGCGAGGTCAAGGCGACGATCCCGCTTACGAAAGACCTGGATCTCGACGCTCTCCTCGATCGCACTGAGGGCGAACTCCAGTTCGTCTGCGACACCGGGCAGACCTTCACGATGCCGGAAGCCTTCATTACCGGCAAGCCGACGGTCACCGGCGGCGAGGGCGGCAAGATGGAGTTCACCTGGTCCGCGGGCGAATACGAGGAGACGACAGCATCGTGAACAATGTTGGAGCGAAAGACGAAGAGCATCTGGTCCTCATCGGGGATGAGGCAACAGCCGCGACCGAAAAGCTGCCGGTCATCGACGATGGCGCCACGGCCCCCGACCTTCCGGAAGGCGCCGAGCTGCAGAACGACGGAACTGTCCTGCTCACGCTCCTCGAGCCCGTTACGCTGAAGTATCGCCGCTCCAGTGGCGAGACGCGCGAGGAGCCGGTGGACAAGCTGCTCTTCCACCGCCTGCGCGGAGCCGATCTGATCGCCATCCAGAACACGGCTTCCGGCAGCAAGGGGTGGGTGGCCATCGCGCGCAGCGTGCGGATGAGCGAGCTGAAGATGAAGCTGCTCTTCGAACGGATGGACGGCGCGGACGCCATGGCCGCGAGCCAGATCGTCGGTTTTTTTCTCGAGCGTGGCCATCCGATTGGCCGCTGATGCTGGCGGCGCTCGGCGGCCACTTCGGCTGGTCCCGGCGCGAACTTGAGCAGCTGGACCATCAACAAGCGCTGTTCTGGTGGCGGGCCGTCACGGACTTGCAGGCGCGCCAGGCCGAGGCGATGAACAAGGGATAGCGGCATGGCGGCAGGATCGCTCAAGGCCAACTTCATCCTGCGGCTGGAAGACCAGCTCTCGGGCGGCCTCGACAAGCTGACCAAGATGCTGGGCCGGTTCGGCGAGCTGACCCGCAAGCTGACCCTCGATCCGCTCACTCGTTCGGCCGAGCGCCTGCCCGGCGTGACGCAGGCCGTGAGCGCCCTGGAGCGCGCCGTCGTCGGGGTCGGCACCGCAGCCGGCCGCACCGAGGCGGCATTCGAGCGCCTGTGGCGACGCGCCCGGGATGGCGCCGGGCAGGCGTGGCGAGGCGTGCGGAACTTCGGCCAGCGCCTCGGCCCGGTCGGCACGGCTATCTCCGGCATCAGCCTGGCCGTGCCGCTCCAGGCCTATGGCAGTTACGAGAACATCCTTCGCCACATCGCCATTACCGAGAAGAAGAGCGGGCCGGCCGTGAATACCGAGGTCGCGCGTTTGACCAAGATGTTTGCGGCCGACGCGCTGGAGACCGGACAGTCGAGCGAGAGCATCGCCAAGGCCTATTCCGACCTCGTGCAGATGGGTCTGCCGGCGCACGTCATCGACACCGCCATCGTCGCGCACAGCCGGGCTGCCACCGCCTACAACATCGACCCCGAAGCGATGGGGCCGGCGGTTGGCGCGCTGCTGGGAAACATGCAGATCCCCGAGGGCGAGCTGGGGCCGACGCTGGCGGCGATGGCCTATGCCTCCAAGGAAGGCCGCTTCAAGATGAGCGACTTCAGCCTGCAGCTGCCAGGCATCGCCGGCGTGGCCAGCGGCCTGAAGATGCAGGGGCGCTCCAGCGCGAACGTGCTGTTCGCGGCGCTGGAAACCGTGATGAAGAACAGTTCGGAGCCCAGCCAGGCCGCCACCAATCTCGGCGATGCCATGCGCTACATGACCAGTCGCCCTGGGATCTCGGCTTTCGCCAAGCATGGGATCAACCTGCCTGGCCTGATCGACAACGCGCTCAAGAAAGGCATCAACCCGCTGGATGCCGTGTTGTCCAAAGTGCAGCAGCTCACCAAGGGCATGAGCATCGGACAGGCGGCCAAGCTGTTTTCCGCGCTCTTCCACAACCAGCAGGCCGGCGATGCCGTCCGCGCCCTGCTCCAGCATGTCGGGGAATACACCAAGCTGCGCGACGATCTGGCCAAGGTCGATCAGCGGACCGTCGATCGGGACTACGAAAGCGGGCACGACGCGCCGCTGATCCAGCTGAACCTTTTCCGCGAAGCCCTGACCCAGGCGACGCGCTCGCTGGGGCACGGTTTCGAGCCCGCGCTCAAGACCTTCAACGTCGGGCTGCTCCGGGCGGTGAAGTGGTTCGACGAGCTGCAGGAGAAGCACCCCGATGCCACCGCCGGCGTGCTGACCGGCGTGGCCGGAGCCGCGGGCCTGACCGCGCTGGCCGGCCTGGTCGGCATGATCGGCCCCGCGGTAGGAGCCGGGTTCGCCGCGATCTTCAGCCTGCCCGCACTCGCCGTCGGCGCGGCCGCGGCCACCGTGGGTGGCGTGGGCTGGTACGTCTGGCACTACTGGGACGATCTCTCCAAGGCGGTCGAGACGGCACCGATCTTCGACAAGAAGGCGTGGGCGCAGTGGTGGAGTGCCGAGAAGGAGGCGACGCAGGAAAACTGGACCTGGCTGATGGGTTACCTCGGCGAGAACAAGCTAATCACGCTCCTCAATGCGCAGATCGAAGACATCAAGGGGTGGGGCAAGGAACTCGCCGAGCAGCTGAAGTCCAACTTCGAGGCCATCTTCGGTCCCTACATCGACTGGGTCGGCAAGCGCATTGAGGAACTGCTCAAGCTGCTGCCGCATGCGCCGTCGTCTCCCGGCACTGGTTCCGGGCAGATTTCGCCCGAGGACAAACGCCGGATGGACTACGTCGCGCCGGGGACGGGGGCTCTCGACGGCAACACCAAGCCCGCCGCCGGCCCGGGCGAATCGCAATGGTCTGTTGGCTCGGCGATCCCGGCCCCGCCGTGGCGGGCCCCGTTGACCGGCGAAATCACTGTCCGCCTGACCGACGGACTGCAGGGCGAGAGCACCGATCCCCGCCTCAGGATCGTGCAGGAATCGCAGGTCCATATCGACCGCGGCCGCGCGCTGGAACGCGAGGGGCGGCGCGACTACTGATGCTGAGCGCCACCGCCCTTCTCGACATCTACAACAGCCTGCTGGATGCCAGCTGGCGCGGGGTGACCTTCTCGGTCATCGATGCGCGCCACGAGGTCGGCCGCCGCGCGATGCGGTTCCTCTTCCCGGGCTCCGACCTCACCGTCTTCCAGGACTACGGTGCCTTCGACGGCCCGATCCACATCGCGGGCCTGATCTCCGGCGACAACTACATCTACGACGCCTGGAAGCTGCACACGGCATTTCGCACCGCGGGGCCGGGCACGCTCGTCCATCCCTGGCTGGGCGAGATCGAGGCGGTGCTCGCCAAGCCGGCAAAGATCTCGTTCAAGGACCAGGAAGGCCGCATCGTCCGTTTCGAGGCCGAGTTCCTGCCCTACGACTCCCTGATCGCGCCGCCCCCGGACACGCTGCAAAGCGTGCTCGATGCCATCGACGACGCGATCGCCTCCGCCAAGGCCTGGCTGCACGACATCCTGGCTCCGGTCGCGATGGCGCTCGCCGCGTTCAGCTACGCGCAGACGTTTTTCAACAAGGCGGTGGGCTGGTTCGATGCCCTGACCGGCAACGTCGAAGTCATCGGCCCCGCCGCTACCTCCTCGATCTCCGCGTTGCAAGGCACGGCGGCTGCCACCTATTCCGACACCTGGGCCGACACCAGCTCCACCGCCCTCGTGGCGGTCCCGGCGGCGATCGCCGCGGCGGCCGAGACCACGCCGACGGCGGCGGTCGGCCCGGGCGACAGCGCCACCACGGCCGACGCCGCCGACCCCGCCGAGGCCGCCAACGTACTGTTGGCCGCGCAGACGAAGTTCGCATCCCTCGCCTCCGATCCCTCGCCCGGGCCGAACCTGGCCGCCGCCATGCAGGCCGTCTGCGCCGTCGAGGCGGTACGCGCGGCCAGCGATATCAGCTTCGACAGCCAGCAGGCCGCCATTGCCTGGCGCGACACGATCCTCGCCGGCATCGACAGCGCGGCGGCCGTGGTCGCCTCCGCGGCCGCTACCGACCCGGTCACCGGTGGGGCGCTCTGGCGGGCGCTGATGACGTTGCGCGGGGCCTGGCTCGCCGACATGACCGCGACCATCGGGCGGCTGCCGGCGGTGGTCACCCTGACACTGCCGGCGCCGACCAGTATCTGGGTCGTGGCCAACGCCCGCGCCGGCGACGATCCCACCGCCGTGCTGGCCAGCTACGATGACATCGTCACCCGCAACGCTGTTGCGAACCCGGCCGCGCCTGGCACGCGCACTCTGGAGGTCCTCAATGGTTGAGACCAAGACCACCGCGCGGGTGGTGATCCGCATTGGAGGCATCGCGCTTACCCGCTTCTCGCGGGTATCGATCGTGCGGGACCTGCGCGACATCGCCGGGTCCTTCGACGTCACCTGCCAGGACGTAGCCCGCGCGCTGCAGGCGCTGCCGGTCAACATGGACCGTCCGCCCTACATGAAAATGCTGCGCGCGGGGCTGACCTGCACCGTGGAGATCGACGGCGAGACGGTGCTCGACGGCTACGTGGACGCCACCTTTCCGTCCTACACCGCCGACGGCATGGGCATGCGTATCGTCGGGCGGGACCGCACCGGCGACCTGGTCGATTGCGCCGCCCTGCCGAGCGGACCGGCGGAGTTTCGCGGCGTGGATCTGCTGCACGTGGCGCAGACGGTCTGCGCGCCTTTCAACATTTCAGTGCACTCCGAGACGGATATCGGCGCCCCCTTCGAGCGTCTGGCGGTGCGCCCGCACGAGACGGCCTTGCAGTTCCTGGAAGGCGCGGCGCGGCAGCGGTCGGTGCTGTTGGTGTCCGATGGCGTGGGCGGACTACTGCTGACACGCGGCGGCAGCTCGCGCGCGCCGGACGGCCTGGCCTTCGGCACCAACATCTGGGCAGCTCAGGCCGAGGATTCCTGGCGCGGCCGGTTTTCCGACTACTACGTCAAGGGCCAGACCGATCATCGCTCGGCCCGGGCGGGCAGATCTCCAGCATTGGATCATGATGCCACCCCTCTGGCAGATGACGCTGAGGACCCTGCTTACGAGGCGGTGGAAAGCTCCGGCGTACTGATGACCGGACACGCGCAGGACCCTGAGATCACCCGCTGGCGCCCGACCGTGCGGCTGACGCGCAGCCAGTCGGGCATGAGCAGCACGCAGGAGCAGGCCGAGTGGATGCTCCGCGTGGCGCGAGGCCAGGGCGAGAGCATCACATACACGGTGCTCGATTGGCGGGCCGGCGGCTCCTCTGCATTGTGGCGGCCTAACCAGATCTCGGCCGTGGACGATCCCTATGCCGACATCGACAAGGACATGCTGATCGCTGGCGTCACCTTCACTTTCGACGACAAGGGCGAGAAGACCATGCTGCGTGTGTGCGGCCGCACCGCCTTCGACCGCATCAACGAGGCCGAACGGCGCCGGCATCGCTGGCGCGACAGAAGGCCGACGGCGCCTGGTGATTCCGCGCCCTCCCCCCTGAGGGCTCCCTGAGATGGCGCTTGAAGAGCTCGGAGACATCCGCTCGCTAATTGTCGAGGGTCTGGTGCTGGCTACGCACGACAACGGCCAAGTGCAGACGATCGACGTGCAGACCCATGGCGGAATGATCCATGCCGGCGTGGAGGTGATGCAGGCCTTCGGGTTCGCCAGTGTGCCCCCGGCGCCGAAGACGGTGGCGCTCCTGCTGGCGGTCGGCGGAGACCCGGCCAATCTGCGGGCCCTCCCGCTGTCGGCATCCGGTGCCCGTTTCGGCCGTCTTGCGAACGGGGAGGGCGTGCTCTACGGCGCGGACGGTTCGCGCGTGGCCGTGCGCAAGGGGGGCTTGATCGAGGTGCTCGCCGGGAGCACCGTGCACGTCAAGGTCGGTCCGGTCGAGTTCAACGTGACCGCATCGCGCATCGAGACTGTCGGCGACTTGAAGGTCGGGGGCAACCTGATCTGGACCGGCGAGGCCAAGACGGAAGACGGGTCGGCCCTGAAGATTTCCAGCCCCGTGACCGTCGACAATGAAATGACGGTCACCGGGGCGATCCACGGCACCGCCGACATCGCCGAAAAAGCGCACAGCCTCGGATAGCCGGGGGGATAGCCGGGCTCCCCGCGCGGGGAGGTGCCGGCGCGGCGTGGCGGCGCCCAGCATGGCGCCATGCCCGTCGATATCGCCATGGTCTACGATCCTGCGCGCCGCTGTGCCGATCTGGCCTGGTCGGGCGGGGATTTCGCGCTCGACACCACGCCCGCCACCGCCATGCTGATCGCCATCGGCTCGGACCGGCGCGCGCGCAGTGACGACACCCTGCCGCAGACCATCGACAATCCCGACGCGCCGGTGAGCCTGACGGCCCGGCGCGGCAACCCGGGCGATGCGCTCGACCCGCAGGGGCGGCGCACCGGCTCGCGGTTGTGGCTGATGCACCGGGCCAAGCACAGCGAGGCCGAGCGCCAGCGCGCCCGGGGCTATCTCGCCGAGGCGATGGATGCCGTCGGCAGCGCCTGGGGCGTGGCGACGCAGGTGCGCACCGAATGGCGCGATACCGCCACGCTCGTCTATCTCGCCCAGGCCGGCTCGACGAAGGTGCAGCTCGCCAAGGCGGTCGGTGAATGACCTGGCCGCTGCCATCCCCCGCTGAGATCAGCTCCCGCGCATCGGGCGTGTTCGAGGAACGCCTGAGCGCCAAGACCGGCGAGACGGTCAACGCGCGCGATCCCAACAGCGTCACCGGCGCGGCGGCCGACATCACGGGTATGTCGGCCTTCGACCTCTACCTCTATCAGAAACGCCTCGCGAACGAGCTGATGCCCGATACCGCCGAGGATTGGCTTGCGCGGCACGCGGCCATCTGGGGCGTGCCGCGCGTGCCGGCAAAATACGCGACGGGCGTTGTGACGTTCGCCGGCGACGCGGGCACGGCGATCCCCGTCGGCCTGGTGCTGACGTTCGGCAGCGTGCAATGGGAGACGGCGTCTGCCGCTACGATCCCAGCGGGCAGCACCAGCGTCCCCGTCCCCGTGCAGGCCCTCGCCACGGGAACCACTGGCAACGTCGCTGCTGGTACTGCCCTGGATATCTCGACCCCTCTTGCCGGTCTGTCGACGCAGACAGCCACCGTGGGCAGCGACGGCATCACCGGCGGCACCGCGATCGAGGCCATCGACACCTGGCGCGCCCGCTTGCTCAAGCGCATCCGCACGCCCGGCATGGGCGGCTCGGAGAGCGACTACGAGACGTGGGTGCACGACGTCTATCCGAGCGCCATCGTCTCGGTCATCCCGGCGTGGGTGGGCAAGGGCAGCGTCGGGGTCGTCATTGCCATGCCGGGGCCACGCGCGCCCACCTCGGCCGAGCTCGCGACGATCGACGCCTATCTGCAGCAGGCCCGGCCGGTGACCGCGCAAGTGATCACCCTGGCCGCGACGCTGCACGCGGTGGACGTAACGCTGGCGCTCAATCCCGACACCACCGCCATCCGCGCCGCCGCGACCTCCGCGCTCCAGCTGTTCTTCAGCCAGGCCGGAACGATCGGCGGGACGGTCTACATGAGCCGGCTCGACGACGCCGTCTCCGACGCCTCCGGCGAATACAGCCACGAGCGCAGCGCGCCGACCGCCGACATCACGCTAGGAGCCCTCGAAATCGCCAGCCTCGGCACTGTGGCGTGGGCATGAGCCGTTCGGTGATGCGCAGCATCGTCCGATCAGCGCCGGCAGGCACGCGTCTTCGCGTGCTGAGAGGCGCGGCACAATGAGCCGTGCCGCCGATCAGGTGCTGGCCTACCTGCTGTCCGACCTCGTGCCCCCGGGCTCCATCTGGCCGCGAGATCCCGACAGTTGGCTGGCCGAGCTGCTCTATCCCTGGGCAGCTGAGTTGGCTCGCGTGGAGGCCTCCATGGAGGCACTGCTGGAAGAGTCCGACCCGCGATCGGCATCCAACCTGCTTTCCGACTACGAGCGCGTGCTGGGGCCTGATCCCGCTGGGCGCGACAGCGGCGCGCTCACTCTCGGCGAGCGGCGCCAACTCGCCTACCAGCGCTGGGTCGCCCGCGGCGGGGCTTCCGTTGCGTTCTTCGTGGCGCTGGCGGCCGCGCTGGGCGTCGCCATCACCATCACGGAGATCCGGCGCCGCCCGGCCGGGGTGCTGCGCGCCGGGCAATCCCTCATCAGCCACCCCGAGCAGTTCGTCTGGGTGGTCAAGCTCGCACAGACCTCCGTCACGCGCTTCCGGGCCGGGGCAAGCCGGGCCGGAGACGCACTGGGCAAGCTCCGGCACAGCTTCATCGAGAACGTGCTGCGCACCTACAAGCCGGCACACACCACCGTCGTCTTTTCCTATAGAGGCTGAGGCACATGGATCGCATCACGGCGGCAGGCACTATCGACATTGGGAACGGAAAGCGGGGCTTCCAGGACGAGAACCTGGCGGCCGGCACCGACGGTACTGACGTCATGGCGCTCTGGCTCAACAGCATCCAGGAAGAATTGATGGCGATCCAGGCCGCTGGTGGACAGACGGCTGATCCCGCCAATTGGGGGCAGGTGCTGGCGGCACTGCAAGCGCTCTTCGGCGGCTACGCCGCCGACACCAGCCCTACTGCGAACGCTCTCGTCGTGACGCTCTCTCCGGTCCCCGTCGCCCTGACGGATGGGATGGTGCTCCGGGTCAAGCCTGCCAACACCAACACAGGGCCAGCGACGCTCAATGTCAATGGCCTCGGGGCTTGGCCGATCACATCGGCGACCGGAGCGGCACTCACCGGGGGCGAGTTATTCAACGGGAATACCGTCGAACTGATTTGTAGCGCTTATACGAGCTCTTTCATTCTGGTCGCTCCAGCCTGGGCCATCTCCAATTCCTTCCGGCACAGGGTGGTGTTCTCATCCAGCACGACCTGGACTGTGCCCCCGGGCGTATTTCGGATTGGCGCCATCGTCACGGGTGGCGGCGCAGCTGGGTCCGCGTGCAACGGCACCACGTATCAGGGCGGCGGATATTCCGGCGCCGGGGGTGGAGCTGGCGGGACGGCCATTCATCGTTCGCTCGCCGTGACGCCGGGCCAGTCGCTCACCGTCACTGTAGCCACGGCGCAGACTACTTCCAATGCTGCCGGCGGCACATCCTCCCTTGGAACCCTCCTGTCGGCGACAGGCGGTGACGCAGTGCCCTTCTTCCCCGTGGCTACCACGAGTGCCGGCGGATACGGCGGAATTGGCGTTGGTGGTGAGATCAACCTCCGTGGTGGAGGCGGCTCGGACGGACAGAGCGGTCAGACCGTCGCTTTCGGCAATGGGGGCGCCTCCTTCTGGGGCGGAGGAGGGCGTTCT
>CALNAL010000325.1 GCA_937874445.1 uncultured Acetobacteraceae bacterium
TCTGGCTTCGCTCCAATCTACTCAACCCTTAGCTGGGCCAGCCCCAAGGACTTTTTCTCGTTTGGCTCCGCGACTGATCCAGACGCGGAGCCAAATGAATAAAGCTTTCCTGGTTCTCCTTTCTCGAAAGGAGAACACCTTCCTTGCTTGCTGTCTTGCTGTCTTGCTGTCTTGCCGCCCCCCGCCGCGCGCGAGGCCTGGTATCAGTCGATCAGGCAACCGTCGAAATAGGGGTTCCGCGCCGGGAGTTGCTGCCGCCACGCGGCGGCGTTCCCGAGATAGGCGCGCAGCCGTGCCGGCACGTCGCCCTCCGGCAGGCTGTCGATGAACCCTTCCAGCACCGCGATCTGCTCGTTTTCGTTCCACTGCCGGGCCGCCGCGACCGTGGCCAGTTCCGTCCGTGCCGTCATCTGCGTACTCCTAGTTTTCTTCGGGGCTCCTTGCCGGGGGCACTATCCGATGATGCGTTCGTGTTGTTAAATGCAAATATCATAGAAATTATTCCGTAAATCGGCATAATATCGCACCATGAACACCGACCTGCTCGACCTGCGCGCCTTTGTCGCCATCGCCGACCTCGGCTCCTTCGTCGCGGCGGCCCAGCTCCTCGCCATCTCCCAGCCAGCCCTCAGCCGCCGCATCCGATCCCTGGAACAGACGGTGAGTACCCCGCTGCTGGAGCGCACCACCCGCCACGTCGCCCTCACCCGGGCCGGCAGCGACTTCCTGCCGCGGGCGCGTGGTATGGTGGAGGAATTCGAATCCTCGGTCCTGGCCATCCGCGCCCTCGCGGCGCCCCCGGCCGCGGGCATAGTCACGCTAGCCGTCGTTCCCACCGTGGTCTTCCGCTTTCTGCCGCCCATCCTGACTCGCTTCGCCGCGGCCTTTCCCCGGGCACGCGTGCGTATCCTCGACATGGTGGCCCGTGAGGGAATGGAGGCCGTGCGGCAGGGAGAGGCGGATTTCGGCATCAACTTCCTCGGCGCGGCCGACCCGGAGGTGGAATTCACCCCCCTGTTGACCGAGCCCTTCGTGCTGGCCTGCCGCCGCGACCACCCCCTGGCCGCCCGCCGCGAGCTGTCGTGGGCGGAATTGGCCGGCGAGCGCGTGGTGATCATCGGCCGCACCGGCGGCGACCGCATGCTGATCGACGACGCCCTGGCCCGCCACGGCGCCACGCTGGACTGGTCCTACGAGGTCATGCACACCTCCGGCGCGCTGGAACTGGTGCGCGCCGGGCTGGGGGTCACGGTGCTGCCGGACCTGGCCCGCCCCGCCCCGGAGAAAGGCGAATCGGAGCTAGTCACCCTGCGGCTGGTCGCCCCGGAAGTGACGCGCACCCTCGGCATCGTGCGTCGCCACGGCACCCTGCCGACGCCTCCGGCGGTGCGGCTGATGGAAATGCTGCTGGCCGCCCGGCCGGCATCGCCTCCCGCCACCTGATGGCTCCGGTGCGATCGGCAAGGCAGCAAGCAAGGCAAGGTGTTCTCCTTTCGAGAAAGGAGAACCAGGAAAGCTTTATCCGTTAAGGGCTCCGCGCCTGGGTCAGACGCGGAGCCAAACGATCAAAAGTCCTTTTTGCTTCTTTTTCCGGAAGGCAAAAAGAAGCCTTCCTGCCCTTCCTTTCCTCCCTTCCCAGCCCGCGGCACACACCAGCCCCGCGCCCGGCCGCTACCGTGTGGAAAGGTTTTTCCGCTATCAGCGGGATTGATCGCCGCACGCGATCGGGGGACAAGGGAGGCAGTCGCTGCCGCCGCTTGTTGTCTTGCCGTGACGGCGCACCACTGGAACCGGATATCGATGGGACGTTTTCCGGGTGCGGGTCTGATCCGCCGCCTTCGTCAGTCGAGGGGGGGGAATCTGTACTCTGCCGCCGACTCCGCCCCCACGCGCCACCACCGTCCGATCGGCGACTGGGTGCTGCACGCGCCGCTCAAGCTGCGGGCGTTGGTGCGCACCAGCGAGCTGTGGCTGGTGGCGCTGGCCGCGCTGATCGGTGTCATGGGCGGGCTGTGCGTCTCGGCGATGAGCCAGACGACGCAGATTATGCACCACTTCCTCTACGATCTCCCCGAGGGAGCCCGCCTGTCCGAGCAGGTCCACATCACGCCCTGGCGGCTGCTGGTAATCCCCGCGCTCGGCGGACTGGTGATGGGGCTCGCGGGGCTGGCCCTGGCGCGCTGGCGCCCACGCCGCGCCGTGGACCCCATCGAGGCCAACGCCCTCTATGGCGGGCGGATGTCGATGCTCGACAGCCTCATCGTCGTCGTCCAGACGGTGATCTCCAACGGCTTCGGCGCCTCGGTGGGGCTGGAGGCCGGCTATGCGCAGATCGGCTCGGCAGTGGCCTCGCGGGTGGGGCAGATGTTCCGCCTGCGGCGCGCCGACCTGCGGCTGTTGGTCGGCTGCGGCACTGCGGCCGCCATCGGCGGGGCCTTCAACGCTCCCTTCACCGGCGCCTTCTATGCCTTCGAGCTGGTGATCGGCACCTATTCGCTCTCCACTCTCGCCCCGGTCATCGCGGCGGCGCTGGTGGGGGTGTCGGTAGTACGCGTGGTCGCCCCGGTCCCCGGCTCGAGCCTCGATGTCACCGTCCCCGCCACGCTCACCCCCGAGGCGGTGCTTCCCACCCTCGCGCTGGGCATGATCGCCGCCCTGGCCGGCATCGCCATCATGCTGGGTGTGACCGCCGCCGAGAAGCTGTTTCGCCGCTCCGGCCTGCCCGCCTGGGCCCGCCCGGTGGTCGGCGGACTGGCGGTGGGCGTGTTCGCCCTGGTAACGCCCGCGGTACTCTCCTCGGGCCATGCCGCGCTGGCCGCCGGCATCGACGCCCCCTACTCCATCACCTTCCTGCTGGTGCTGATCGTGCTGAAGTCGCTGGCCTCGGCGATCTCGCTCGGATCGGGCTTCCGCGGCGGCCTGTTCTTCGCCTCACTGCTGCTCGGCGCCATGGTGGGCAAGCTCTTCGCCGCCGGGCTGGCGCTCGTGGGCCTGGGCGATACCCTGCCGCCGATGGTCTGCGCGCTGGTCGGCATGAGCGGGCTCGCCACCGCCATCGTCGGCGGACCGCTCACCATGTCCTTCCTCGCGCTGGAGACCACCGGCAGCTTCCCGGTCACCATCGCGGTGGTCGGCGCGGCGGTGATCTCCACGCTGACGGTGCGCCGAGCCTTCGGCTACTCCTTCGCCACCTGGCGCTTCCACCTGCGCGGCGAGGCGATCCGCAGCGCCGTGGACATCGGCTGGATCCGCACCCTCACGGCCGGCCGCATGATGCGCCGCGACACCCGCACCGCCCAGCTCGACACGCCGCTCGCCACTTTCCGCCGCGACTTCCCCCTCGGCTCCACCTCGCGCGTCATCATCGTCGATTCCGACGGCCGCTATGCCGGCATCGTCCTGCTCGCCGAAGCCCATGCCGCCCGCATCGAGCGCTCCCTGGAAAGCCTGCTGCGCTACCGCGACGCGATGCTGATGCCGCAGATGACGGTCAAAGAGGCCGCCAGCATGTTCGAGCATGCCGAGGCCGACGCCCTCGCCGTGGTCGATGACCCGCAGAGCCGCAAGGTGCTCGGCCTGCTCACCGAGGCCCACGCCCTGCGCCGGTATACCGAGGAACTCGACCGCCGCCGACGCGAAATCTCGGGGGAATGAAAGGCTAAGGAAGCCTTCTTTTCCTTCAGGATAAAGAAGGCTTCCTTACCTTGTCAGGCAGCGGCCACCGCGGCACGGATCACCGCCACGGCCTGCTCGATGCCGGCGCGATCGACACCGAGATGCGTGCAGGCCCGGCCACGCCACGCGGAATTCACCGAGAAGGCCACGCCCTGCCGGCGCACCCGCTTGGCCAGTTCCACCGCCGCGAGCCCGGTGCCGCGGGTGTTGAAGAACACCAGATTGGTCTCGGGGGTTTCGACGGTGATGCCGGGGATCTGAGCCAGGCCGCTGGCCAGGGCCTTGGCGTTGGCGTGGTCCTCGGCGAGGCGGTCGATGTTGTGGTCGAGAGCGTAGAGGCAGGCCGCCGCGACGATGCCGCCCTGACGCAGGGCGCCGCCGAGGCGCTGCTTCCACTGCCAGGCGCGGTCGATGAAGGCGCTGCTGCCGGCCAGAACGGCCCCGACCGGCGTGCCCAGGCCCTTGGAAAAGTCGATCCACACCGAATCGAACCCGGCCGCCATGTCGGCCGGCGCCGCCCCGGCGGCCACCGCGGCGTTCAGCAGCCGCGCACCGTCCATGTGGGTGGCAAGCCCGGCCGTGTGTGCCACCTCGGCCACCGCGGCGAGCTTCTCCACCGGCCAGACGGTGCCACCGCCGGCATTGGCCGTCTGCTCGACTTCCAGCAGGGTCTGCGGGGGGGCGTGCCGATCGTGCGAGCGCAGGGCGGCACGCACCGCCTCGGCGTCGAACTGACCGCGCTCGCCCGGCAGGCCGGTGATCTGCACACCTGCGATTGCCGCTCCCCCGCTCGCCTCGCTGGAAAGGATGTGCGCGGTGCGATGGGCCAGAACCTCGTCGCCGGGACGGCAGTGGGTGGCCAGGGCGGCCTGGTTGCACATCGTGCCGGAAGGCAGGAACACCGCCGCTTCCTTGCCCAGCAGCGCCGCCACCCGGTCGCACAGCGCCCAGATGGTGGGGTCATCGCCCATCTGCTCGTCGCCCAGCGCAGCCGACATCATCGCCTCCTTCATCGCCCGGCTCGGCAGGGTCTGGGTGTCGGAGAAGAGATTCACGACGAGCGGGGGCAGCGAGGCATCGGGACGCGGGGGGGCGAAAGACATCGGACGGATACTCCTCGGGATCATGCAGCCTCCATTCAAAGCAGCATGTGCCCGCAGGGACAATCCGTCGGTGCAGGAATACCGCCCCCGCCGGTCCGGATCCGGCTTCGCAGGACGCGACTTTCCCGCGATCGTATCGCGACAAGGAAAAGAAAAGCGTTGTTCTTTATAAAAGAAGAAAAATCAGGAAATTTCATCCACCCCGGCCTCGCGCCGGAAAGATTCAGCCCCCGAGACGCGGCCCGCGGGACATGATTTTAACCACAGTTTCATGATTTTCCGAAATAATGGACATCTCAGCATTGCGAAGGAACATGCCTGATGGCCGACTGTCCCTCCTTGCCGAAATGCCCCTTCTTCAACGATGCCATGGCAAGCAAACCCGCCACGGCTGAAATAATG
This sequence comes from uncultured Acetobacteraceae bacterium, assembly GCA_937874445.1. Lineage (GTDB taxonomy): Bacteria > Pseudomonadota > Alphaproteobacteria > Acetobacterales > Acetobacteraceae > Rhodovastum. The sequence continues at coordinate 5,181 of CALNAL010000325.1, forward strand.
AAGGATTCCTACTGCCGGACCGACAACTCCCGCTGCGCCCGCTGGATGGTCGCCCAGGCGCTGGGCAAGGAGGCCGTGCCGATGAATCTCTTTCCCGCCCAGGCCGACCGCGCCGAGCAGATCATCCTCGCCGCCCAGAAATAGGGCCGGCCCCCTCGTGCCTCAGGATGGCGTGGAGCCCGGCAGGGATGCTGCCGCCCCGCCCTTTCCGGGAAGACCCGGCGCGCCATAGACGACCCGCGCCCTCTGGAGAAAGGCGTTGATCATGCGCCGTGTCGCCTCGGTGAACACCACGCCGATCGCCGCTTGCAGCAGGCGCGAGCGGAACTCGAAGTCGATCCAGAATTGTACCCGGCAGCCCTGCTCGAGCGGCACGAAGGTCCAGTCGTTCTTGAGATAGCGGAACGGACCGCTTTCGTAACGCACTTTGATGAAGTCAGGCCGCTGCAACGCGTTGCGCGAGGTGAAATTCTCGCGGAACGGACCGAAGCCCACCCCCATGTCGCATAGCTGGTGGGTGGGCGAGGACTCGCGGATGTGCGCCTTGACCAGCCAGGGAATGAATTGCGGATAGCGGTCCACGTCGGCGACCAGATCCCACATCTGCCCGGCGCTATAGGGAACGACCCGCTTGTCCGAGAACTGCGGCATGCCTCAGGCCGCCACTTCCTTCGTCTGGGCAAGCTTGGAGTCGCGCGCGGCCTTCAGCGCGGCGAAATCATCGTCGGCGTGGTAGGAGGAGCGCGTCAGCGGCGTGGAGGACACCAGCAGGAAGCCACGCGCGCGGGCCATCGTCGCATAGTCGGCGAACTGATCGGGAGTGACGAACTCCGCCACCGCCGCATGCTTCACCGTCGGCTGGAGATACTGGCCGATGGTGAGGAAATCGACGTCGGCGATGCGCAGGTCGTCCATCACCTGCAGGATCTCCTGGCGCTGCTCGCCCAGGCCCACCATCAGCCCCGACTTGGTGAAGATGGTCGGGTCGAGCATCTTCACGTCGTTCAGCAGGCGCAGGGATTGGAAGTAGCGCGCCCCCGGACGGATGGAGGGATAGAGACGCGGCACCGTCTCGAGATTGTGGTTGAACACGTCGGGACGCGCCGCCACCACCACCTCGAGCGCGCCCGGCTTGCGCAGAAAGTCGGGCGTCAGCACCTCGATGGTGACCCCCGGCGCCAGCTCGCGCACGGCGCGGATAACCTTGGCGAAATGCTCCGCCCCGCCGTCGGGCAGGTCGTCGCGATCAACCGAGGTGATGACCACGTGGCGCAACCCGAGCTTGGCCACGGATTCCGCGACGTGGCGCGGTTCGTCGGGGTCGAGCGGCTTCGGCTGACCGGTCGCCACGTTGCAGAAGCTGCAGGCACGCGTGCAGGTATCGCCCATGATGAGCATCGTTGCGTGGCGCTGGCTCCAGCACTCGCCGATGTTCGGGCACCCCGCCTCCTCGCAGACCGTGTTCAGGCTCTTCTCGCGCATCAGGTCGCGCGTTTCCCGATAGATCGGACTGGTCGGAGCCTTCACCCGGATCCACTGCGGCTTGCGCTGGATCGGGTTGTCCGGGCGATGCGCCTTCTCGGGATGACGCAGCGCACGGTTGGCGGCGTGATCGATGACGATCCGCTTGGGCGGGAGGACAGTGCTCATGGGCGATACCTATCCGCTAAAAGGCTCCCTCAGAAATTGAGAACCTGGCCGTAGGCGTCAAGGACCGCCTCGTGCATGGCTTCACTGACGGTCGGGTGGGGGAACACCGTCTCCATCAGCTCGACCTCGGTGGTCTCCAGCGTGCGGGCGATGACGAAGCCCTGGATCATCTCCGTGACCTCGGCGCCTACCATGTGCGCGCCCAGCAGGGCGCCGGTCTTGGCGTCGAATATCGTCTTGACCATGCCATCGGGCTCGCCCAGCGCGATCGCCTTGCCGTTGCCGATGAAGGGGAAGTGCCCGACCTTCACCTGGTAGCCGGCGGCCTTGGCCTTGGCCTCCGAGAGACCCACCGAGGCCACCTGCGGGCGGCAATAGGTGCAGCCCGGGATGTTGCCGGCATTCAGCGGCTCCGGGTTTTTGCCCGCGATCTTCTCGACGCAGATCACGCCCTCGTGCTCGGCCTTGTGGGCCAGCCAGGGCGGGCCGGCCACGTCGCCGATGGCATAGACGCCCGGCTCGCCGGTACGGCTGAACTCGTCGATCACGATGTGGGTGCGATCCACTTTCACGCCGGTGCCCTCAAGGCCGAGGTTCTCGACGTTGCCGACGATGCCCACCGCGGAGATCACGCGATCGACGGTGATCTCGGTGACCTTGCCGGCCTTCTCCAGTGCGACGGTGACGCTGTCGGCGCCCTTCTTGACGATCTTCGCCTTGGTGTCGGTGAAGATCTTCATGCCCTGCTTCTCGAAGGCCTTCTGCATGTAGGCCGAGATCTCCTCGTCCTCCACCGGCAGCACGCGGGGCAGCACTTCCACCACCGTCACGTCCACGCCCATGGTGCGGTAGAAGGAGGCGAACTCGATGCCAATCGCCCCCGAGCCCACCACCAGCAGCGACTTGGGCATGGAGGTCGGCACCATCGCCTCGCGGTAGGTCCACACCAGCTTGCCGTCGGGCTCCAGCCCAGGCAGCACGCGCGCGCGGGCCCCGGTGGCGAGGATGATGTGCGGCGCTTTCAGCGTGGCGACGGGCTTGTCGTCCTTGGTCACGGCGAGGGTGTTCTTGCCGGCCAGCTTGGCCGTGCCGTAGATCACCGTGATCTTGTTTTTCTTCATCAGGTGCGAGACGCCGGCGGAAAGCTGCTTGGCCACGCCGCGCGAGCGCTTGACGATCTTGTCGAGATCGAACTTCACCCCCTCGGCGGAGAAGCCGAATTCCCCGAGGCGATCCAGCGTGTGCTGCACCTCGGCGGAGCGCAGCAGCGCCTTGGTGGGAATGCAGCCCCAGTTCAGGCAAATGCCGCCGAGATCGGCGCGCTCCACCACGGCGGTCTTGAACCCAAGCTGGGAGGAACGGATGGCGGTGACATACCCGCCCGGTCCTCCGCCGACCACCACTACGTCGAAGCTCTGCTCAGCCATCGTCTTGCTCCTCGATTCCCCGGCTCCCGGCCCGTGGGCGGAAGCAGAAGCATCCGAAACTCAAAGGGTCATTCAGCAAACTTGCGCAACGCCTCGCCGTCGAGACGCTGCACCGTCCATTCGTCCATCGCCCGCGCGCCGACCGCCCGGTAGAAGGCGATCGCCGGCGCGTTCCAGTCGAGCACCGACCACTCCATGCGCGCGCATCCCTCGGCCACCGCGCGGGCGGCCATCGCGCGGAACAGCGCCCGCCCGACCCCCTGCCCGCGATGAGCGGGGGCCACGAACACGTCCTCGACGTAGAGGCCGGGTCGCCCGTGGAAGGTCGAGAAATTGTAGAACCACAGGGAGAACCCGACAGACACGCCGCCGCTCTCGGCGATCAGCGCCCACGCGCGCGGCGTGGAGCCGAACAGGGCCCGACGGAAATCCTCCGCCGTGGCCCGGGCCTCGTGCTCGAGATGCTCGTATTCGGCAAGCCCGCGGACGAACGCGGCGATCGTTGCCGCGTCGTCCGGGACTGCATCGCGAATGGAGAAGGCGTCGCTCACAGCATCAGGCTCAGCGGGTCCTCCACCACGCGCTTGAACTCGGCGAGCCACTGCGCCGCCAGCGCACCGTCGATCACACGGTGATCGACCGAGAGGGTTACCGTCATCACCGTAGCGATGGCCAGCGCGTCACCCTTCACCACCGGCCGCTTCTCGCCGGCCGCGACCGCCAGGATCGCCGCCTGCGGCGGGTTGATGATGGCCTGGAAAGCAGTGATGCCGAACATCCCCATGTTGGAGATGGTGAAGCTGCCGCCCTGGAACTCCTCGGGCTTGAGCTTGCCGGCCTTGGCCCGCTTGGCCAGGTCCTTCACCTCGCGGCTGATCGTCACCAGGCCCTTGGTGTCGGCCGAGCGCACGATCGGGGTGATGAGCCCCTCGGGGATGGAGACGGCCACCGAGATGTCCACGTTGTCGAACAGCGCGACACCCTCGTCGGTCCAGGCGGAGTTGACCGTCGGAATGCGGCGCAGGGTCACCGCGGCGGCCTTCACCAGCAGGTCGTTGACCGAAAGCTTGTAGACGCCATCACCCTCTTTCGGCGACTTGGCATTGAGCTCGCTGCGCAGCTTGAGCAGTGCGTCGAGCTCGATGTCCATGGTGCCGTAGAAGTGCGGAACCTGCTGCTTGGACTCGGTAAGGCGGCGTGCGATCACCTTGCGCATGTTGGTGTGCGGAATGATCTTGTGCGGATCGGTCAGCACCACCTTCGGCGCGGGCGCGGCCTTGGGCGCGGGCGCCGGAGCGGCCGCGGCGGGCGCCGGAGCGGGAGCCTTCGTCGCCGCCTCGACATCACGGCGAACGATGCGCCCGTTCGGGCCGGTGCCCTTCACGGTGGCGAGGTCGATGCCTTCCTGCTTGGCGATGCGACGGGCCAGCGGGGAGGCGAAGACGCGCGGTCCGGCGGCAGGCGCCGCCACAGGAGCAGGTGCCGCAGGCGCGGGCGCCGCGGCAGGAGCCGGGGTCGCCGCGGGAGCCGCTGCCGGGGCAGGCGCGGCGGCGGGCGCCGCTCCCACCGGACCTTCCGGAACCTTCTCGCCCGGCTCGACGAGAATCGCGATCGGGGCGTTGACGGCCACACCCTCGGTGCCTTCCGGCACCAGGATGCGCCCGAGGATGCCCTCGTCGACCGCCTCGACCTCCATGGTGGCCTTGTCGGTCTCGATCTCGGCGATCACGTCGCCGGCCTTGATGGTGTCGCCTTCCTTCTTGAGCCAGTGCGCGAGGTTGCCCTCGGTCATCGTCGGGCTCAGGGCCGGCATCAGGATGTTGATAGCCATCTGCTTCTCTCCAGCTCGTTGCCCGGTCAGATCAGCTTCTTCACCGCCTCGACGATCCACTCGGGCTGCGGCAGCGCGAGCTTCTCGAGGTTGGCGGCGTAGGGCATCGGCACGTCGAGACCGGCCACGCGGGCCGGCGGGGCGTCGAGCCAGTCGAAGCAGTTCTCGACGATCTGCATGTTGATCTCGGCGCCGATGCCGGCGAAGGGCCAGCCCTCCTCGACGGTAACGATGCGCGAGGTCTTCTTCACGCTCGCCACGATCGTTGCGATGTCGAGCGGACGGATCGTGCGCAGGTTGATGACCTCCGCCGAGATCCCCTGCGCCGCCAGCAGTTCGGCTGCCTTCAGCGCGTGCTCCACCTCGATGGAAAAGGCGGTGATGGTCACGTCCGTGCCGGCACGCTCGATCTTCGCCTTGCCGAGCGGCAGGATGAAGTTCTCATCCTCGGGAATCTCGAAGTGCTCGCCGTAGAGAATCTCGTTCTCCAGGAAGACGACGGGATTGGGGTCGCGGATGGCGGCGCGCAGCAGGCCCTTGGCGTCGGCAGCGCTGTAGGGGGCGACCACCTTCAGCCCGGGGCAGTGCGAATACCAGCTCGCGTAGCACTGCGAATGCTGGGCGGCCACGCGCGCAGCCGCGCCATTGGGACCGCGGAAGACGATCGGGCAGTGCAGCTGGCCGCCCGACATGTAGCGGGTCTTGGCTGCCGAGTTGATGATCTGATCGATCGCCTGCATGGCGAAGTTGAAGGTCATGAACTCGACGATCGGCTTGAGGCCGTTCATCGCAGCGCCCACCGCCATGCCGGCAAAGCCGTGCTCGGTGATGGGGGTATCAACCACGCGCCGGGCACCGAATTCGTCAAGCAGGCCCTGGCTGATCTTGTAGGCGCCCTGATAGTCGGCGACCTCCTCGCCCAGCAGGAAGACATCGGGGTCGGCGCGCATCTCAAGGGCCATCGCATCGCGCAGCGCCTCACGCACGGTGACGCGCTTGGTCGGCCCCCAGTCCTTCTCGGGGGCGACGTCCTGGCCGGCCACCGGCGCGGCCGGCGGCGGCTGCAGCGAGCAGGCCTCCTGCACCGGCGCGGGCGCCGGAGCGGCTGCAGGCGCAGGGGCAGCGGCAGGTGCGGGCGCCGCATCAACCTTCTCGCCCTCTGCACCGAGTACGGCGATCGGGGTGTTGACCGCCACGCCCTCGGTGCCCTCGGGCACCAGGATCTTCAGCAGCGTTCCCTCGTCGACCGCCTCGACCTCCATGGTGGCCTTGTCGGTCTCGATCTCGGCGATCACGTCGCCGGCCTTGATGGTGTCGCCTTCCTTCTTGAGCCAGTGCGCGAGGTTTCCCTCGGTCATCGTCGGGCTCAGGGCCGGCATCAGGATGTTGATCGCCATTCTCTCAGCCCTCCGCCAGAATATCGGTCCACAGCTCGGACGCTTCGGGTTCGGGGCTCTTCTGCGCGAACTCGGTCGCTTCCTGCACGGTCTTCTTCACTTCGTCGTCGATCGCCTTGATCGCCGCCTCGTCCACGCCCAGCTCGGCCAGGCGAGCCTGGGCGTGCTCGATGGGATCGCGCTCGGTGCGCATCTTCTGCACCTCGTCACGCGTGCGGTATTTCGCCGGGTCGGACATCGAGTGGCCGCGATAGCGGTAGGTCTTCATCTCGATGAGGTACGGTCCCTTGCCGGAACGACAATATTCGGCGCCGATCATGGCCGCCTCGTAGACCGCCTCGATATCCATGCCGTCGGCCTGCACGCCGGGAATGCCAAAGGCCGCCGCATTCTGGGAAAGATTGTGCGAGGCCGAGGCGCGCTCCACCGAGGTGCCCATGCCGTACTTGTTGTTCTCGATGATGTAGAGCACCGGCAGCTTGTGCAGGGCGGCGAGGTTGTAGCTCTCGTAGACCTGGCCCTGGTTGGAAGCCCCCTCGCCATAGAAGGTCGCGGAGACCGTGCCGTTCTTCTTGTAGGCATCAGCGAAGGCGAGGCCGGTGCCGAGGCTGACCTGCGCACCGACGATGCCGTGACCACCGAAAAAATTCTTCTCGCGGCTGAACATGTGCATCGAGCCGCCCTTGCCGTGCGAATAGCCGCCGCTACGCCCGGTCAGCTCGGCCATCACGCCACGGGCCTCCATGCCGGAGGCCAGCATGTGGCCATGGTCGCGATAGGAGGTGATGACCTGATCGCCTTCCTTCAGCGCCATGCGCACGCCCACCGCCACGGCTTCCTCGCCGATGTAGAGGTGGCAGAAGCCGCCGATCAGCCCCATGCCGTAAAGCTGGCCGGCCTTTTCCTCGAAGCGGCGGATCTGCAGCATCTCCCGATAGGCATGCAGCATCTCCTCCTTGGAGAAGCGAGAGTTCGACTTGCTTCTCTTCCTGCCTTCAGCCGTCTGCGCCATTTCCTTGATCCCCACAGATCTACAGGGTCTGTATCAATGGCCCGACACCTATGCGCTCTTGAAAAGAGCCGCAAGGCCCGAACCCATGAAAAACACAATCCATGCAATGCGATAAGTCTGATTAACCAAAATTCGGTTAACCCGTTGAACGTGAGAGGGACCGCACTCTGCCCTCACAACATTCCGTCAGACACAAGCCATGTTCCATTATTAAAATAGCAAAGAACGACAGAAAACGCACAAAGATTCCCAAATCTCCCCCCTCAGTACAAGCGCTTGCCCTGCCCGTATGGCACCACGACGTCATTGCTGTCGGAAAGATTCAGCATTGCGCGCGCCCGCTCGTCGAGGGCGTCGGGGTCGAGATGGCTGGTGCGCAACCCGGCGACCCGGCGCTCCCAGACCGAAATCTCGGCCTGGGCACGCTGGAGATCCTGCTGGGCCAGCTTGAGGTCGTCCTGTCGCTTCGCGTAGGATTTCAGGCCGCGCTCACCCTGGGTGGCGCTCCACACAAAATAGCCCGCCAGTGCCAGGAACAGCAGCGGAGGCACCGCCGCCTGCAGCCGACGCTTGATTTCCCGTCCGAACGACATCCGATCGTATGGTCCCCGTCCGAGGATAATTTTCGCCATTAATATGTACAGAAAACGGGCCGGCGCCGCCAGCCATCTGCGACACCGACCCGCATAATTCTCCGCACCTCCCGCCCGCAGGCGGGAGGACGGCCCTGGCTCAGGCGCGCAGGATCGACCGGCCGGCGAACTTCGCCGTCTTGCCGAGCACCTGCTCGATGCGCATCAGCTGGTTGTACTTGGCATTGCGGTCGGAACGGGCGAGCGAGCCCGTCTTGATCTGCCCGCAGTTGGTGGCCACCGCCAGATCGGCGATGGTGGCATCCTCGGTCTCGCCGGAGCGGTGGCTCATCACCGCGGTGTAGCCGGCGCGATGGGCCATCTCCACGGCCTCCAGGGTCTCGGAGAGCGAGCCGATCTGGTTGACCTTGACGAGGATGGAGTTGGCCACCCCCTCCTTGATCCCGCGCGCCAGGCGCTCAGGGTTGGTCACGAACAGGTCGTCGCCCACCAGCTGGATCTTGTTGCCGAGAGTCTCGGTCAGCAGCTTCCAGCCCGCCCAGTCATCCTCCGAGCAGCCGTCCTCGATGGAGACGATGGGGAACTTGGCCACCAGCCCCGCGAGATACTTCACCATACCCGCGGCGTCGAAGCACTTGCCCTCGCCCTTGAGGTCGTACTTGCCGTTGGCGAAGAACTCGGAGGAGGCGCAGTCCATGGCGAGGGTGACGTCCTCGCCCGGCTTGTAGCCGGCCTTCTCGATCGACTTGCAGATGAAGGCCAGCGCCTCTTCGGCCGACTTCAGCCCGGGCGCAAAGCCGCCCTCGTCACCCACGTTGGTGTTGTGGCCGGCGTCAGCCAGCTGCTTCTTCAGCGCGTGGAAGATCTCCGCGCCCATGCGCACGGCGTCGGCGATGCTCGGGGCCGCCACCGGCTGGATCATGAACTCCTGGATGTCGATGGGATTGTCGGCATGCTTGCCGCCGTTGACGATGTTCATCATCGGCACCGGCAGGACATGGGCGAAGGCGCCGCCGACGTAGCGGAACAGCGGCATCTCCAGCTCGGCAGCGGCCGCCTTGGCCACGGCGAGCGAAACGGCGAGGATGGCGTTGGCGCCGAGGCGGCCCTTGTTGGGGGTGCCGTCGAGCTCGATCATCGCGCGGTCGATGGCCAGCTGCTCGGTCGCCTCAAGGCCGCCGACGGCCTCCAGGATCTCGCCCTGCACGTTGGCGCAGGCCTTCTGGACACCCTTGCCGCCGTAGCGGGACTTGTCGCCGTCACGCAGCTCGACGGCCTCGTGCACACCGGTGGAGGCCCCGGAGGGCACTGCGGCGCGGCCGCTGGCGCCGCTTTCGAGGATGACATCGACCTCGACGGTGGGGTTGCCCCGGCTGTCGAGAATTTCACGGGAGGTAATGTCTGCAATCGCGGTCATTCGGACGCTCCGGTTACGGGGGGTTGGAGGCGGCCGAGCCCTAGCACCGCTCGACGCGCGGCAACAGGGGGGAATGCCAGGATTTGGTGACCTTTCCGCGGCATGGCAGCCGCGCGCCCCCTCGCCCGGCAGGCCGCCTGTCAGGCTTCCCCGAGCGCCAGCGCCGCAGCGACGAGAGGGGGGATGGCGCGGTAGAAATCGGTCGTGGCACGACCGGCGATCTCGCCGAGGCAGGGGGCAGCCCAGCGGCCGAGGTGCGCGACGAGAAAGGCCCGGGCGGTATCCTGCTCGCCGCGGCTGAGCAGCGCGGCGAGGAAGGCCAGCTCCAGCGACAGGTGGTCAGCCGGCTCGTTGGAGCACGGCGGGGCAAAACCGGAGGCGGCGTAGCAGGCGCGCACCTCGGCCTCGCAGGGGGCGTAGAGCAGGCGCTCCTCGGTGGTCCACACCGATTCCCACACCGCCACCGGATCGGCGGGACCGAGGAAGAGGCGAGTGTTGTCAGCCACGATCGCCTCCGCGTCGAGAGGGGCGAAGGCACGCGCCAGGGAGGCCAGCGCGGCCTGCTCCTCCGGCGTGCCCGGCGCCAGGGGCCAGGCTCCGGCCAGCCCCTCCGCCGCGGCACGGGCGAGCAGGCCGGGCGGAATCCCGGGACGAAGGACCTGCGCCCCCAAGCCGCAGATCGCCGCGGCGGCAAGGGGGAGGTCGGGCGCCGTGCGCGTCACGTCCCTTTCCCCTCACATGCCGTTCAGGACGTACATGTCGAAGAAGGCGAAGCGGCCGATCACCTCCCCGGCCAGCACGACCAGGAAGGCACAGGCGCCCAGCGCGACGAGAGCCGGCCCCACGCCGCGCAGCAGACGCAGGCCGCACCAGCCCGCCAGCGCCGCGCCCAGCACCAGCAGCGCCACGCGCAGCGCATAGAGCCCGCTTCCCTCGGCCATCACCGCGGAGAAGCCCGAGATGCCCCGGGCGTTCTCCTGCATCGCCCCGAACAGGCCGAGCGGCAGCTCGACGGCCCGGGCCAGCACCGCCAGCACGAGCAGGACCAGCAGCGTCCCGCCGACGCGGCAGAGCGGCACCTGTGCCTCCGCGCGGGCCGCCAGGAACAGCGCGGCCACCAGCGTGCCGAGCAGCAGCGCGGTGGCGGCAAAGTTCAGCAGCGTGGCAGGGCTGTCCCAGGCCGGCACGGTGACGATGCGATAGACCATGCTCATCGCGTAGAGATCGACGAGCGCGGCCAGCACGGCCAGGCCCGCGAGCGGTCCGGCCAGGCGTTGCAACGTCGGCACGCGGCGGCAGACCACCAGCGCAAACAGGCAGCCGATGAAGGCGGAGGTGCAGAAGATCTCGCGGCTCAGCCAGGAGGAGCCGATGTTGAACAGCGCGTAGGGGCTGTGCAGCGGCATGCCGAGATGGGCGAAGGACACCGCGAGCCCGAGGGCCCCGAAAAGAAAAGCGAGGATATCGGCCCCGCGCATCCGCGCCTCTGCCCCGAGGACGGCGAGAATCTCGGAGACGATCAGCAGACCCGCCGCGGCCTGCACCAGCAGCGTGAAGCCCACGAGCGGCCAATGAGCGCCCATGATTAGACCTCCTCGGGATTGGCGACGCGACCGGCGGACGATCCGGCGGGCTGCGCCGTGCGGCCGGGGGTGACGAACAGGTTCGGGCGGGTGATGGCAGGGTCCGGCAGCGGCGCCACCGTGACCGAATCACCCCACTGCTTCTGCAGATCCTCGGCCTCGCCGCAGGTCAGCGAGCGGGTCGGGCAGGCGGCGACGCAGGCCGGCGCCTTGCCCTCGCGCAGATAGTCGATGCAGAAGTTGCACTTCGTCATCATGCCAAGAGCGGGATCGAACTGCGGCGCGTGATAGGGGCAGGCCCATTCGCAGTAGCGGCAGCCGATGCACTTGGTGGCATCGACCAGCACGATGCCGGATTCGTCCTTGTGCATGGCCGTCGTCGGACAGTTGCGCACGCAGATCGGATCCTCGCAGTGATTGCAGCCGACCGAGAGATAGTAGGCGAACACGTCCTGCGTGACGGTGCCGTCGGCACGGGAAACCCAGTGGCCTCCGGTGTACTCCGTCACGCGTCGCCATTTGACGCCCACGGGCAGATCGTTCTTGTCCTTGCAGGCGATCATGCAGGTCTTGCAGCCGGTGCAGGTCGTGAGATCGATGTGGAAGGCGGGATGTTTCAACATGCCGGATCTCCTATGCGCGGGCCACATCGACGAGGCTGGTGTGCATCGGGTCGCCCTTGGCCAGCGGGCTCGGGCGCAGACTGGTCAGCACATTGGGGCAGCCGGCATGGTCGCGTCCCTGGGCATCGGGCTCGTACCAGGCGCCCTCGGGCAGCAACACCACGCCGGGCATCACCCGCGGCGTCACCTTGGCAGGAATAAAGCTGGCACCACGATCGTTGAAGACGCGCACCGGGTCCCCGGCGCGGATGCCGCGGGCCCCGGCATCGGCGGGATTGATCCACAGCTCCTGCGGCGCGACCTCCTTCAGCCACGGCACGTTGCCATAGGTGGAATGGGTGCGCTGCTTGTAGTGGAAAGTCACCAGCTGCAGCGGAAACTGCTTGCGCCGGGCGCCGAGATAACCTTCCGGCTCCGTTACGAATTCCGGCAGCGCCGCAATCCGCTCGCCCGGCAGCAGTTCCCACGTATGGGAGATATCCCACAGGCGCTTGGAGAAGATCTCGATCTTGCCCGAGGGGGTGGCCAGCGGGTGCGCCTGCGGGTCCTCGCGGAAATCCTTCAGCGCGACGAAGGGCTTTCCCGCGAGATGCACCTTCATCACGCCCTGCCTGAAGGCATCCGCGAGGGTCGCCGGCGCCTCGGGGAACTTCTGGCGCGTCTGCTCGAGCACCCATTGCAACCACTCCTCGCGGGTGCGGCCCTCGGTGAATTTCTCGCGGATGCCGAGGCGCTGGGCGATGTCGGCGCAGATCGTGTAGATGTCGCGGCATTCGAACAGCGGCGCGACGGCCCGCTCGCCGAACACCATGTAGGGCATCACGCTGATCGCATCGGAGGTGGAGAACTCGTTCTCCTCGAGGTTGGTGGTGCCGGGCAGCAGCACGTCGGCAAACTTCGCCGACGAGGTCATGTGGTTGTCGATCACCACGATCATCTCGCACTTGGTGTCGTCGGCGAGAATCTCGGTGGTGCGGTTAATGTCGGCATGCTGGTTGACCAGTGCGTTGCCGGCGTAGTTCCAGATGAACTTGATCGGCGCCTTGAGCCGGTCGGTCCCCTTCACGCCGTCGCGCGTCGCTGTCATCTCGGTGCCGCGGAAGATCGCGTCGGTCCACATGAAGACCGAGATCGAATCCTTCACCGGATTGGTCAGGGTGGGGAACTTGCCGAAGGGCGGATAGATCGACCCCTCGCGCACGCCGGTCGAACCGCCCTGGATGCCGACGTTGCCAGAGAGGATGGCGAGCAGCGCGATGGCGCGGCAGGCATCCTCGCCGTTGAAGTGGCGCTGCGGCCCCCAGCCCTGGGTGATGTAGCAGGGCTTGGCCTGGGCGACCTGGCGGGCCAGGCGGATGATGGTCTCGGGCGGGATGCCGGTGATGGCGGCGGCCCAGGCGGGGGTCTTGGCCACGCCGTCGGGCCCCTCGCCCAGCACGTAGGATTTGTAGCAGGCGGTGGCCGGCACGCCCTCGGGCATGTGGGCCGCGTCGAAACCGATGCAGTATTTGTCGAGGAAATCCTGGTCGAGCAGCCCCTCGGCGATCATCACCCACGCCATCGCGGCCACCAGCGCGGCGTCGGTGCCGGGACGGATGGGAATCCACTCGTCGGCGATCGCCGCGGTATCGGTGAAGGTGGGATCGATGACGATCAGCTTCACGTCGCTCTCTTTGCGGGCGTGGATGAGGTCGTAGATGATACCGCCGCCGCTCATGCGGGTGGCGGCCGGGTTGTTGCCGAAGCTCACGACAAGCTTGGCATTGGCCATGTCGGCGGCCACGTTGTTGGCGCCGGTGCCGTAGAGGAACGGCATGGCGAAGGCGATCTGCGCGGTGCTGTAGGTGCCGTAGTGGTTGAGGTAGCCGCCCCAGCAGTTCATCAGCCGGGCGACCGGGGTATCGGCCGGCGGCCAGCTCTTGGAGACGCAGGCTCCCAGCGCGCCGGTGCCGTAGTTGAGATAGAAGGCCTCGTTGCCGTAGCGGGCCTGGATGTCCTTCATCCTGGCGGCGACGAGATCGAGCGCCTCGTCCCAGCTGGCGCGGCGGAACTTGCCCTCGCCGCGTTTGCCGGTGCGGATCATCGGGTATTTCAGCCGGTCGGGCGCATAGACGCGCTTGCGGAGGGAGCGGCCGCGCAGGCAGGCACGGATCTGGTGCTGGCCGTAGGAATCGTCACCCGAGGAATCGGTGTCGATACGAGTGATGACCCCGTCCACGACATGGGGATGCAGCACGCAGCGACTGCCGCAGTTGACGTTGCAGGAGGTGGTAACGATCCGCTCGGCCGCCATCGCGGCCGACGTGGCAGGTGCGGCGCTCGCTTCGCGCAGCAGTCCCCCGCCCGTCTGCAGGGCGGCGATACCGCCGAGGGCGGCACAGAATTTCAATAGATCCCGCCGGCCGGTCCCGACAGACTCGACAGTGCCCAGCTCCCGCATGACCGTCCCCTCACCAAGGATTGTTGCGAGTCACTATAACGATATCGAGATCCGGACCGAAGCCCTTCCCGGCACCCCTGCTATCGATAAATAGTCATGACGCCCCGGCGACCAGGCCGGCCTTCGCGCCGCCGGCAGATTCCCCCGCGGGTCAGTGCGTCTTGACCAGCGTATCCAGCGCCCGCCACTGCGTCAGCTGAGCAGGCAGATCGGCCAGCGCGATCATGTTGGGGCCGTCGGACGGCGCATGATCGGGGTCGGGATGGGTCTCGACGAACAGCGCCGCAACCCCCACCGCTACCGCCGCGCGGGCCAGCACCGGCACGAACTCCCGCTCCCCGCCCGAGGAGCCGCCCCGGCCACCCGGCTGCTGCACCGAATGGGTGGCGTCGAACACCACCGGATAGCCGGTGCGGGCCATGATCGGCAGGGCCCGGAAATCCGAAACCAGTGTGTTGTAGCCGAAGGAGGCGCCGCGCTCGGTCAGCAGGATGCGCGCATTGCCGGTGGAGGCCACCTTGGCCGCGGCATTGGCGATGTCCCACGGCGCGAGAAACTGGCCCTTCTTGATGTTCACCACCCGTCCCGTCGCGCCGGCGGCCAGCAGCAGGTCCGTCTGGCGGCAGAGGAAGGCGGGAATCTGCAGCACGTCCACCGCCTCGGCCACCGGGGCGCACTGGTCGGGCCCGTGCACGTCGGTCAGCACCGGGCAGCCGTAGGTCTCGCGCACCCGCGCGAGGATCTCCAGCCCCTGGGCCATGCCCACGCCACGCTGGGCCGAGAGCGAGGTACGATTGGCTTTGTCGAAGCTGGATTTGTAGATCCAGGCGATGCCGAGGGCGGCGCACATCTCGTCGAGCGCCGCCGCGACCTCGAGCGCATGACTCGCGCCCTCGATCTGGCACGGCCCCGCGATCAGGACGAACGGCAGATCGTTGCCGATGGCGATGTCACCGACCTGGACCAGCATCGGCCCTGTCCCCCTTGTTTGGCCGACGTTTTGCCGGCCGTGGTACCCTTGTCAACCCAGCCCGCGCCAACCCAGCCCGCGCCAACCCAGCTCGCGTCAGACCAGCCGCGCCTGGCGCACCGAGGCGGCGATGAAAGCCTTGAATAGCGGATGCGGGGCGAAAGGCTTGGATTTCAGCTCCGGATGGAACTGCACGCCGATGAACCAGGGATGGTTCGGATACTCGATGATCTCCGGCAGTACCCCGTCGGGCGACATGCCCGAGAAGCGCATCCCGGCGGCCTCGAGCCGGTCCTTGTAGCGGACGTTGACCTCGTAGCGGTGGCGATGGCGCTCGCGGATGTCGCGTGCCCCCTCGTAGACCGCACGCACCAGCGAGCCCTCGGCCAGCACCGCCGGATAGGCGCCCAGCCGCATGGTGCCGCCCATGTTGCCCCCGGCGGCGCGGCGCTCGATCTCGTTGCCCTTGGCCCATTCGGTCAGCAGCCCCACCACCGGCTCCTCACAAGGGCCGAACTCGGTGGAGGAGGCGTGCGGCAGCCCGGCGAGGTGGCGGGCGCATTCGATGACCGCCATTTGCATGCCGAAGCAGATGCCCAGGAACGGCACCTTGTGCTCGCGGGCGAAACGCACCGCGGCGATCTTGCCCTCGGTGCCGCGCTCGCCGAAGCCGCCCGGCACCAGGATGCCGTTGACCCCCTCCAGCCGCGTCACCGCGTCGGGCTTCTCGAAGATCTCCGAATCCAGCCAGTCGAGCCGGACCTTCACGCGGTTGGCGATGCCGCCGTGGGCCAGCGCCTCGTTGAGCGATTTATACGAGTCGAGCAGATGGATGTACTTGCCCACCACGGCGATCCGCACCTCGCCTTCGGGCGCCCGGACGGTCTCGACGATGTTCTTCCAGCGGCTGAGGTCGGGCTCGATGTCGAAAGGCAGACCAAAGTGGCGCAGCACCTCGCGGTCGATGCCCTCGGCGTGGTAGCTGATCGGCACCTGGTAGATGGTCGGCACGTCGATGGCGGCGATCACCGCCTCGGGACGGACGTTGCAGAACAGCGCGATCTTGCGCCGCTCGTTGGGCGGGATCGGCCGGTCGCAGCGGCAGATCAGCATGTTGGCGCGGATGCCCACGTTGAGCAGCTCCTTGACGGAGTGCTGGGTGGGCTTGGTCTTCAGCTCGCCGGCCGAGGCGATGTAGGGCAGCAGGGTGAGATGGACGAACATCACTTTCTCGGGCCCCAGCTCGTTGCCGAGCTGGCGGATCGCCTCGAGGAAGGGAAGGCTCTCGATGTCGCCCACCGTGCCGCCGATCTCGACCAGCACGAAGTCGGCCTCTTTGCCGTCCTCCTCGGTGAGATCGCGGGTGATGACGTCTTTGATGGCGTCGGTGATGTGGGGGATCACCTGCACCGTCGCCCCGAGATAGTCGCCGCGACGCTCGCGGGCGATCACCTCGGAATAGATCTTGCCGGTGGTGGCGTTGTCTGAGCGCGAGGTATGCACCCCGGTGAAGCGCTCGTAGTGACCGAGATCGAGGTCAGTCTCCGCCCCGTCGTCGGTGACGAACACCTCGCCGTGCTGCAACGGGCTCATCGTGCCCGGGTCAACGTTGAGGTAGGGGTCGAGCTTGCGCAGCCTCACCCGATAGCCACGCGCCTGCAGCAACGCACCCAGCGCTGCGGAGGCGATGCCCTTGCCGAGGGAGGAAACCACGCCGCCGGTAATGAACACAAACCGCGTCATGGGAGGCCTGTATAGGCGCTCTTCCGAGTCGCCCGAAGGGCCGCCGGAGCAGAGCGCATGGAGGGAGGTCTGCGTCCACCGCAGGGCGGGCACAGACCGGGGGAAAACAAAGAGCCGATCGCCGCTACTTGGTGGGCACGACAGGTCCGTTGGGCGCCGCCGGGACCGGGGTGGCCGGGGCAGACGAGGCCGGGGCGGACGTGGTCGCAGTCGGGGCCGGCACGTCGAGAATCGAGCGCTGCACCGAGGTGCCCTTGTTGAGGATCGCCAGCGTCAGCGACAGCCCGAAAAACACCGTGCCGAGAATGGCCGTGGTGCGGGTCAGCAGGTTGGCGGTGCCGCGCCCGCTCATGAAGGAGCCCATGCCCTGCGAGGAGCCGATTCCCAGGCCGCCGCCCTCGCTGCGCTGGATCAGCACAATGCCGATCAGGGCCAACGTGACGAACAGGTGGATGATGAGCAGGACTGTGATCATGAGGGGTCCAAACCAGGGAGGCGACAGCGGCGCGTTCTAGCCGCAACCGCCGCGGTTGCATAGATGCACGGGGCCCCGCCGCACGCGGGGCTCCGTTCCGCCAGCCCGTCGGCCGGGTCGTGCCGCGGGGTGGCAAGGCAAGCAAGGCTAAGGTGTTCTTCCTTCGAGAAAGAAGAACCAAGAAAGCTTCATTCGTTAAGCCTCCGCGCCAGAGTCAGACGCGGAGCCAGAGGAACAGAAGTCCTTGTTTGCTTCCTTATTCCTTCCTTCCCGGGCGCAAAACCCAGCCCGGGAGGGGCACGCTAGCCGCCGACCGCCGCCTCGGCAATCGCCAAGAAATCCGGGGCCTTGAGCGAGGCGCCGCCGATCAGCCCGCCGCCCACCTCCGGCAGCGCCAGCAGCGCCTTGGCGTTGGCCGGCTTCATCGAGCCGCCGTAGAGGATGCGCACCCCCTGCCCGGCCGGACCGAGATGGGCCAGGAGGGTCTTGCGAATGAAGGCGTGCATGGCCGCCACGTCGGCTTCGGTGGGCGTGCGCCCCGTGCCGATCGCCCACACCGGCTCGTAGGCCACCACGCCGACGGAAGCCCCGGAGCTGGCGAAATCCTTGGGCAGGGAGCCGACCAGCTGCGCGCCCACCACCTCCTCCTGCCGGCCAGCCAGGCGCTGTGCCTCGGTCTCGCCCACGCAGACGATGGGGGTCAGCCCGGCGGTGACCGCAGCGTCCACCTTGGCCAGCACCATCGCATCGGTCTCGCCATGGTCGGCGCGGCGCTCGGAATGGCCGAGGATCACCCAGGTGGCTCCGGCGTCGCGCAGCATGGCGGCGGAGATGTCGCCGGTATGAGCGCCCTTCTCCTCGGCGTGACAATCCTGCCCGCCCACGCCGATTCCGCAGCCCGACAGGGTGGCCGCGACGATGTGCACGGCAGTGGCGGGTGGGCAGACCAGCAGATCGCAGGCCAGCCCCGCCGCGGCGGCCGAGATGTGCTGGGCGAGGGTCGTCGCCTCGGTCAGCAGCCCGTTCATCTTCCAGTTCCCGGCGATCAACTGACGCATCTCTCTCTCCTTCCGGGGCGGATCCGCCCTCTGGTGACACCCGTTCGGGGTGTCTCTCTGCATTATACGGGCAGGCTCCTAGCGCAGGGAGGCTGGCAAACCAAGGGGGCAGGACTTATGGTGCGCCGCCTTCTGCTCGGGAACTCGCATGCTTGCATCACTCCGCGGCGGCCTCAACAAGTGGTACGCCCGCCTCTTCTTCGGCTTCCTCGTGCTCCTGTTCGTGGCCTGGGGCGTCGGCTCTGACCTGCTGAACCTGATCAGCGGCTCCTCCGACACCGCTGCCGCCCATGTAGGCGCGCGCTCCATCGAGATGCCCGAGCTGCAGGACGCCTACCGTCGTCAGCTCGCCCAGGTGACGCAGCAGCTGGGCCGCAACGCCGACCCGACCCCGGAGATCCGCTCCGCCGTTCTCCAGCAGGTGCTGACCCGCCTGATCACCCAGTCGGCGATGACCCAGGCGGCCGCGCGCGACGGCCTGGTCGCCCCCGAGGAGGCCCAGCGCCAGGCGGTCTATGCCATCCCCGCTTTCCACGGCCCCGATGGCAAGTTCAGCCGTGACGCCTTCGAGCAGGCGCTGCGCAACAACAATCTCACCGAGGCGCGCTTCCTCGGCCTGGTCAGCCAGGACCTGCTGGACCGCCAGTTCACCGAGCCGCTGCGCTCCGGCGTCGCCGCCCCCGACGTGCTGGTCGCCAAGGTCTATGCCTTCCAACACGAGCAGCGTACCACCGCGATGGTGGAGCTGCCCTTTGACGATGCAGCCGAGCCCCCCGCCCCCAGTGATCTGCAGCTCGCCCGCTGGTACGAAAACCACAAGGACTCCCTCTATTCCACGCCCGAGATGCGCCGCATCAAGCTGGTGGTGCTCTCGCCCGACACCGTGGCCAAGGACATCAAGGTCACCGACGAGGAACTCCAGGCCGCCTGGGAGCAGGCCAAGGACCGACTCAGCAAGCCGGAAACCCGCGCCGCCGAGGTGGTGCTGCTCTCCGACCATGCCAAAGCCGAAGCCCTGCTGAAGTTCTGGCAGGCGACCCCCGACTGGAACGCGGTGCGCACAGAGGCCGCCAAGGAGGGCGGCTCGCCGATCGACCTGCCGGCCTCGGCGCGCGACCAGATCCCCTCCCCCGAACTCGCCGCCGCGCTGTTCTCCGCCGCCCCCAACCAGGTGGACGGCCCGGTGCAGACCGCGCTCGGCTGGTACGCCTTCCGCGTCACCGCGGTGACGCCGGCCCAGGAGACCACCTTCGCCGAGGCCAAGCCCGAGCTGACCAAGCAGGTCATCGCCGGCAAGGCCACCGACCTCATCTACGATCGCGCCAACAAGATCGATGACCTGCTCTCGGGCGGCGTGACGCTCGATTCCCTGCCGGGCGACCTGGGCCTGGCCGCGGCCAGCGGCACCATGGATGCCAAGGGCGATACCGCCGATGGCACCCCGGCCCCGATTCCCGGTGACGAGGCCCTGCACGAGGCGGTGGTGCAGGCGGTGTTCGCCGCCAAGCCCGGCGAGCCCCCCCACCTGCTGCCCGTAGGCGAGAACGGCACAGACGGCTTCTTCGCCTTCGCGCTCGAGGACATCATCCCCCCCGCCCCCAGGCCGCAGGCCGCGGTGGCCGACAAGCTGCGTGCCGACTGGATCGCCGACGCCCGCCGTACCGAACAGAACAAGGCCGCGACCGCGATCATGACCGCCGTCAAGTCCGGGCAGGACCTCGCGGCGGCGGCGGGCGGACGGGAGGTGCGCACGCTCGCACCGGTCTCGCGCATCGCCCCCGCGCGCGACATGCCCGTCCAGCTCCTGGCGCCGCTGTTCACGCTCAAGCAGGGCGAGCCGACCATGGTGGAAACCCCCACCGGCTTCGTTGTCGCAGTGCTGACCAAGATCACCGAGTCCGACCCCGCCGCCGACCCGATCGGCTATGGCCAGATCCGCGACGCGCTGAGTCGCGCGCTGGGCGACGACGTCGAGATCACCCTGGCCACGGCGGTGCGCGAGCGTGCCAACCCGCGCATCAACCGCACCCAGATCGACAACATGCTGCGCCAGAACGACTAGCCGGCACGTCGACGGGCGACCGCCTTGAAAAAGGTGTAGGCGAAGCTGCCGTCGGGG
Organism: uncultured Acetobacteraceae bacterium; assembly: GCA_937874445.1. Classification (GTDB taxonomy): domain Bacteria; phylum Pseudomonadota; class Alphaproteobacteria; order Acetobacterales; family Acetobacteraceae; genus Rhodovastum. Next base: position 25,519 of record CALNAL010000325.1, read on the forward strand.
CAGGTCGTGCGCTCCAGAGCGGCGAGCCCGGCGGCGAAGGTGGCGGCGGGAAGAGAGGTCTGCCCGCGCGCGCCGGCCACCATGGCGATGAAAGTCCGCCGCACGAATCCCCCGACCACGGCCGGTCGGCTGGCATCGGCATAGACCACGCGCGGGCGCACCCGCACCCGCCCGAAGCCGGCCTCACGCAGCAGCGCGAAGAGCCGCCGGCCGATCAGCGCGTCCCCTCCTGCGCGACGCTGCGCCGCCACCAGCGCCGCGATCACCGCCTGGGCCGCGGGAGCCTCGGGCGAGAACAACGCCGAGCCATGGTCCCCCTCGATCACGGTCAGGCTGCCGCCGGGGCGCAGCACCCGCCGCAGCTCGGCCAGCGCCCGCGCCGGATCGGCCAGATGCTCCAGCACGAAGCAGACGAAGGCATGATCGAAATGCGCCTCCGGGAAGGGCAACGCTTCTGCGTCGGCCGGCAGGAAGCGCAGATTCGCGAGCCCCGCCGCGGCACAACGCGCCGCCGCCTGCGCCAGCGAGCCGGGGTCGCGATCGACGCAAAAAAAGCACGCCTGCGGGCTACGCCGCGCCAGGGCCACGCTTTGCGCTCCCACGCCGCATCCGAGTTCGAGCACCCGCGCGCCCGCCGGATAGCGAGTGCCGCGATGCAGAAGTCCTTCCAGAACCTCAGCCTGATCCCCCAGGCGCCGCGCCTCGTCTGCCGCGTAGCCGTGCACATAGGCCATGACCGCCTCCGCTGATGGAGCCGGGCAGACACTGGGGCGGACTCGCCGCCGGGTCTTGAACGCAATTGCAGCGGCACGCGCGCGGGGAGGCCGTCAGCCGGCCAGCGCCACCCGGTAGCGCCCCGGGGTAACGCCGAACTGGCGCCGGAAGACACGGGTCAGATGGCTCTGGTCGGCGAACCCGGCCGCCGCAGCCACCTCGGCCGGAAGCAGTCCCCGCGCCAGCAGACGCCGGGCCAGCTGCCCCCGGCGCTGCAGCAGATAGGCATGCGGGGTGATGCCCCATGCCCGCACGAAGCCGCGCAGTAGCTGGAAGCGGCTCACGCCCTCCAGCGCCGCCAGTTCGTCGAGGCGGACGGGAACGGGCACGCTTGCGGCCAAGCCGTCGCGCACGGCGGCGTCGAGCCGGGCGCGGGCGCGGGCCACCGCGCAGGGTGGCGGCTCGCGGGGGATCGGCCGGCCGCTCCAGCGCCGGCGCAGCCGGGCGAACACGGCGGCCATCGCCTCGTCGGCGGCCAACGGGTCGCTGCCCGGGGCCGTCAGGGCCGCGAAGAGACGGCCGAAGTCGCGTGCCAGGGCCGGATCGTGCCCGGCCGGGCGGGCCACCTCCAGCGTCCCCTGGTCCGACGCGGCGCGACGCGGCGCGGCCTGGCCGGGCGCGAAGTAGAGCATCTGCCAGTCGCGCGGCGCCCCGGCCAGCGGCAGGCCGTCGTGCACCTCGCCGGGCTGGACGCAGATGAAATCGCCCGCCTCCGCCTCGACGCTGCCCCGCCCGCTCCAGGAACGATGGACGCCGGAGACGATGATCCCCAACCCGAACTGGTCATGCGCGTGGCGGGGAAAGGCGTGCGTGCTGCACAGCTCGAGGGCTTCCACTCCCGGTCGGACCCGTCCGAAATAGCGCACCGTATGCACCGAGGCTCTCCCGCGGGCCGCGCGCCCGGAGGGATGCTGCCATAAAGGGCGAATGGAAGCCTAGAGCAGACCGCGATCCGGCGGGATCGCCGGGTCGCGTGACTCTGCTCGGGGGAACAAAGCGCTGGAGCATTTGCTGCGAGTCCGTGCGAACGGAAAATGCTCTCGTGTCCTGCCCGCGAAGTTCGCCGCATCAGCGGCGGAGGGAACGGATCAGCAGGTCCCTGAAATGAAAAGGGAAGTGTCCTGATTTCGCAGGCTCCGGGACTGCGGAATCAGGACACTAGTCGCTGCCCGGCTCGGCCGTCGCGGGGGCCGGCCTGCCGGCCGTGTCCTTCCCGGAGGCCTGGGCCGCAAGATCGGCGGCCACGGTGGCGCTGACCGGCCACAGCACGAAGCCGCGGCTGGCCAGGGTGGGCAGCCAGGCGGCGAGCACGTCCATGGTGCTCGCCCGCGGATGGCCGATGGCGATGGCGTGCCCCTCGCGCCGGGCCACCGCCTCGGTGGCGGCGAGCTGGGCACGGATGGCGGCGGGATCGGGCGAGTTGTCGAGGAAGATGTCGCGCCCCCGGGCGGGCACCCCCATCGCGCGGGCCCGCGCCAGTCCCACGGAATGGGGAATGGTGAGGCTGTCGATGAACAGCATCCCCCGGGCATGCAGCTCGCCCATCACCACGTCCATCAGCGGCGTCGACAGCGAGGCCACCGATCCCTCGTGCTGGTTGAGCCCGACCGCGTTGGGCAGTCGGTCGAGCGCCGTGCGGAGATAGGCGCGGTTGGTCTCGGCGGATTGCCAGGTGCGCAGGGAATCGGGGCCGGGATCGGTATGGCCGAGGGCCTCCATGTTCATGTGCAGCATCGTCTCGTGCCCGCGCGCCGCCGCCGCGGCGGCCTGCGCGGTGACGTTGGGCGCGTAGGGCATCCAGGAGAGCGTGAGCGGCGCGGGCAGGTTCACGGCGCGCTCGGTCTGCACGCGGTTGAGGCCCATGTCGTCGATCATGATGGCGATGGTCGGGCGGCCGTTGGCGGGCTCGGGCGCCACGGCAAAGCGGCGCCAGGCGGGAGGGCCGACGGGCTCGACGGCGGCCGGCGTCGCCGCGGCGGAGGCAGGCGCCGCAGGCTGCCCCGCGGCCGGGGCCGAAGCCACGAGCGCAGACGCCTGGGAAGAGGCCGGCGCGGCGGCAACGGGTTGGCTGCGGGCCGGGGCAGCCGCAGGCGCGGCTGGGGCCGCCAGAGGGGCAACCGGCGCGGCCGGGCGCTCGTGCCACCACCAGCCGCCCCCCGCCAGCACGACGGCAATGACGCTCATCACGGCAAGACGGCGGCGCCGGCGGCGCTCCCGATAGGTATGGCGAAACATGAGAAGCCCCGAAAATAGACACGGCAAGCGGCCAGTGCTGCGGGGCATGCCGCAGTGTCCACAGCTGCGTCAATCGCTTTCGGCGCCGGGCCGCGTGCCCGGCGCAACGCTCGCGCCCCGGCGCGGCACGCCTCGTCGCCCCGTTTTGCGCTATTCTAGAAAGCCCTCCAGTGTCCTCTCCGGCCGGCGGGGAGACCCCGGCCGGAGAATTGACCTTCCCTTCATCTCCGCGCAGGATAGAAGCATGATCCTGTTGATCGATATTGGCGACAGTCTCGTCCCCGATCCGGCTCGCCTCCTGGGGGGCAGCGACGCCTCCCGCCGCCTGCGGCATCCCGGCCGCCTCTCTGCCGCGGCCTGAGCGGAAAATCCGAATGTCTAGCAATCTCAAAGGCCTGTTGGCCATCCTGGCAACCGGACAGGCGCTGACGGCTGCACAGTCCGAAGAGGCCTTCGGGCTGATCATGACCGGCGAGGCCACCCCCGCCCAGATCGCCGGACTGCTGATGGCCATGCGCGTGCGCGGCGAGACGGTGCCCGAACTCACCGGTGCCGTGCGCGCCATGCGCAAGCTGATGACGGTCGTCGCAGCCCCGCCGGACGCGCTCGATGTCTGCGGCACCGGCGGCGACGGCGCCGGCACTCTCAATGTCTCCACCGCCGTGACCTTCGTGCTCGCCGGCCTCGGCGTGACGGTGGCCAAGCACGGCAACCGCGCCCTCTCCTCCAAGACCGGCGGCGCCGATGTGCTGAGCGCGCTGGGGGTGAACGTGGATGTGCCCCTGTCCCGCCTGCCGGAAATCCTCAGCCGCTGCCACTGCGCCTTCCTGTTCGCCCCGCGCCATCATGCGGCGCTGCGCCATGCCGCGGGGCCGCGCGTCGAACTCGGCACGCGTACCATCTTCAATCTGCTCGGCCCCATGGCCAACCCGGCCCAGGTGACGCGCCAGTTCACCGGCGTGTTCGATCCCGCCTGGGCCCGCCCGATGGCCGAGACCCTGGCCTCGCTGGGCACCGAGTTCTGCTGGATGGTGCACGGCCAGGGGCTCGACGAACTGACCCTGGCCGGCGAGAACCAGGTGGTGGAAGCCCGCGCGGGACAGATCCGCAGCTTCACCCTCACCCCCGAAGATGCCGGCCTGGCCCGCTCGCCGATTTCGGCCATCCATGGCGGTGATCCGGCAGTCAACGCCGCGGCGCTGGAGGCCCTGCTGCATGGCGCCCCGAGCGCCTACCGCGATACCGTGCTGCTCAACACCGCCGGGGCCCTGATCGTCGCCGGCCGCACCTCCGATCTGCGCGAGGGAGTGGCCCAGGCCGCCCGCTCGCTGGACACCGGCGCCGCCCTGGCCGCGCTGGATCGTCTGCGCCAGGAAACCAACCGCCAGGAAACCAGCCGCCAAGAAACTACCCGGCAGCCCAGCGAATGAGCGGACCCGCGACCATGATCGATGCCGATTCACTGCGAACCATCTGCGCGGAAGCCCGCACCGAGGTCGAAGCCCGCAAGGAGCAGATCCCGCTCGACGAGATGCTGCACCTGGCCACCCAGGCCGAGCCCACGCGCGGGTTCGCGGCCGCGCTGATGGGAACCTCCGCCGCCGGCCGCCTGGCGCTGATCGCCGAAATCAAGAAGGCCTCCCCCTCGGCCGGGCTGATCCGCCCCGATTTCGACCCCGCCTCGCTCGCCCAGGCCTACCAGGCCGGCGGGGCCACCTGCCTTTCGGTGCTGACCAACGACAAGTTCTTCCAGGGCAAGTCCGACGACCTCGCCGCCGCCCGTGCCGCGGTGCCGCTGCCGCTGCTGCGCAAGGACTTCATCATCGATCCCTGGCAGGTCTACGAAAGCCGGGTGATCGGCGCGGACTGCATCCTGCTGATCCTCGGTGCGCTCTCCGACGAGCAGGCGGTGGAACTGGAGGCGCTGGCCCGCGCGCTGGATCTCGACGTGGTGGCCGAGGTGCATGACCGCCGCGAACTCGACCGCGCGCTCGGGTTGCAGACCAAGCTTATCGGGATAAACAACCGCAATCTCAAGACGTTAAAAACCAACCTTACAACAACGGAAGAGCTGGCCCCGCTGGTCCCACCCGACCGCTTCGTGATCGCCGAGAGTGGGCTGAGCAACGTGGACGAGCTGCGCCGGCTGGTCGGCATCGGCGTCGGGGGCTTCCTGGTGGGCGAATCGCTGATGCGCCAGCCCGACGTCACCCTGGCCACCCGCACCCTGCTCGGGCTCGACGAACCGCCGGCCGCCTGAGCCCGGAATGGCGGAATTTTCCCATTTCGACGATGCCGGCCGGGCCATCATGGTCGACGTCGGCGCCAAGGCAGAAACCATCCGCGAGGCCACCGCGCGCGGGCGGGTGGCGATGCACCCCGAGACCCTCGCGATGATCCGCTCCGGCGGCGCCAAGAAGGGCGACGTGCTCGGAGTGGCCCGGCTCGCCGGCATCATGGCCGCCAAGCGCACCGCCGAGCTGATCCCCCTCTGCCACCCCCTGCCGCTGACCTCGGTCACGGTCGATTTGGCCCCCGAGGGCGAGGATGCGGTGGCGATCTCGGCCACGGTGCGGACCGCCGGGCGCACCGGGGTGGAGATGGAGGCGCTGACGGCGGTCTCGGTCGCGGCGCTGACGGTCTATGACATGTGCAAGGCGGTCGATCGCGGCATGCACCTGGAGGCGATCCGCGTGGTCGCCAAGTCGGGCGGCAAGTCCGGCACCTTCCGCCAGGAGTAGGACCCATGCTCACGGCTGCCGAGGCCCGCGCGCGCATTCTCGCCCCCCTCACCCCCACTCCGCCCGAAACGGTGGCGATTTCCGCCGCCTGCGGGCGCGTGACCGCGGCGCCGCTGCGGGCCCGGCTCACCCAGCCGCCCTGCGACGTTTCGGCCATGGACGGCTACGCCCTGCGCGCCGCCGAGGCCGTGCCGGGCGCACGGCTGCGCGTGGCGGGCGAGGCGCCGGCAGGGCACCCCTGGGCCGGCACGCTGGCCCCCGGCGAGGCCCTGCGCATCTTTACCGGCAGCGTGATCCCCGCCGGCGCCGATGCGGTGCTGATCCAGGAGGAGGCCACCCGCGCGGGCGAGGAGGTGACGGTCGACGCCGCCGTGTCCGCCGGCAAGTGGATCCGCCGCGCCGGGCAGGATTTCTCCGCTGGCGACGAAATTCTTCCCGCCGGCCGGCGCCTGACCCCGCGCGACATCGGCCTGCTGGCGGCGGCCAACCATCCCTGGGTGGCGGTGCATCGCCGTCCGCGCGTGGCCATCCTCGCCACCGGCGACGAGATCGCCCTGCCCGGCGAACCGCTGCCGGCGGGAGGCATCGTCAGCTCCAACAGCCAAGCCCTGGCCGCCCTGGTCGCCGCCTGCGGGGGCGAGCCGGTGGTGCTGCCGATCGCCGCCGATACCCGCAGCGCGCTGATTTCGGCCGCCTCGGGCGCCCGGGGGGCCGACATGCTGGTCACCACCGGCGGGGCCAGCGTGGGCGACTACGACCTGGTACAGTCCGCACTGGGCGAGAGCGGCCTGGTGGTGGATTTCTGGAAGATCGCCATGCGGCCGGGCAAGCCGCTGATCTACGGCCGACTGCACGAGGTGCCGCTGCTCGGCCTGCCCGGCAATCCGGTGGCGGCGCTGGTGTGCGGCATCCTCTTCCTGCGCCCGGCGCTCGCCCTGCTCTCCGGCCTGCCCGACCCCGACCTGCCCACCGCCCGCGCCGTGCTCGGCGCCCCGCTCGCGGCCAACGACTGGCGCGCCGACCACCTGCGCACCCGCCTTGTGCGTGATCCGGCCGGCCGGCTGGTGGCCACCCCCTTCGCGCGCCAGGATTCGGGGATGCTGCGCGGACTGGCCGCCGCCGACGGGTTGATCCTGCGCGCCCCCGAGGCCCCGGCCCTGCCGGCCGGCGCGGAGGTGGAGGTGATCCGCTTCGCGGAACTCGGGTTGTAGGCGACGTTTCTCTCCCCGCGGGACTTGACGCAGTTTCTGGAACTTATATAGAACAAACGCACGGTTTACGATTTGTTCCCGCGCGTCTGCTACAAGCCCCCTCATTCCACGGCTCCAAGGGAGATCGCCGCCATGTTGACCCGCAAGCAGCACGAGCTGCTCGTCTTCATCGACCGGCATCTCAAGGAAACCGGGTTTTCCCCGAGTTTCGAGGAGATGAAGGCGGCGCTTCAGCTCAAGTCGAAATCGGGCATCCACCGGCTGATCTCGGCCCTTGAGGAACGCGGATTCCTCTACCGCCGCCACCACCGGGCGCGGGCGCTGGAAGTGGTGCGCCTGCCCGAATCGCTGGTTCCGCCCGAGCCCGAGAGCACCGAGGCGCCCGCTGCTCCCGACTTCGCGCCGCGGGTGATCCGCGGCAACTTCGGCGGGCGGCTGGTCGGGGGAGAAGCCGCCAACGAGCATGCCGCCATGGCGACCGACACGATCAGCCTGCCGCTCTACGGGCGCATCGCCGCCGGCCTGCCCATCGAGGCCCTGCGCGACTCCACCACCCAGGTCGAGGTGCCGCTCGCCCTGCTCGGCCCGGGCGAGCATTTCGCCCTGGAGGTTGCCGGGGAATCGATGCGCGACGCCGGCATCCAGGACGGCGACACTGTCATCATCCGTCGCGAGGAGACCGCCGAGACCGGCCAGATCGTGGTGGCGCTGATCGACGATACCGAGGTCACCCTCAAGCGCCTGCGCCAGAAAGGCGCCTCGATCGCCCTGGAACCCGCCAACCCCGCCTTCGAGACCCGCATCTTCCCTGCCGACCGGGTCAAGGTGCAGGGACGCCTGGTGGCGCTGTTCCGGCGGTATTGAGGCGTGACACCAGGCCTCAACCGAGCATGACTCCTCGCCCAACCGCGCATGATTCAGTAAATTCCCAAGACCTTCCAAGAGCATCAAGACTCCACGCCCGGATCAGCCGCGGAGCCAAACGAACAAAGTCCTTTTTGCTTCTTTTTCCTTCAGGAAAAAGAAGCCTTCCTTCCCCTCCCCTCCCGGGAAAGATGCGGCCTTACTCCGAGGGTGCCACCACGAGCCCGGCCGGGGCCCGATCGGGGGTGAGCGTCCAGGCGCGCCTGCCACGCCAGGAAGCATCGCTGACCACCCGGACGCCGTCGGGGCGCAGCCAGAGGGCGACGGCGCCCTCACGCCAGACCGTGAAACGGTCGATGACGACGCTGGCCGGACAGTTCAGGGACAGCGGCTCCATCGCGACGATCGCGGCGTAGCGGCAGGCGTCGGGCGGCGCCGGGGGAACAGGCACCAGCAGGACGGCGGGCCCTCCGGGACGTGGGCGCAGGGCGCAGGGCGTGGCCCCACAGGCCAGCGGCGCGGCGTAGCGGACCCGCCACAGGCTCTGCCAGGACTCCAGGGTGAGGCGCGAGGGCGATCCGTGGGTTTCGAGGAACATCCCCCCGGGATCGCGCAGGCCGATCATGCGCCCGTCGGCGGAAAGCAGCAGGTCGGGTGCCGGCGCGGCCAGCGGCGAGGCCAGGGCCGCCGCCACCCCCAGCCAGCCGGCCAGCCGCATCCGGGTGCGCCACAGCAACGCCCAGGCCAACCCGCCCGCCAGCAGCACCAGCCCCCAGGGCGGCATGTGAGGCACCAGCACGGTGGCCGCGGGCCAGGAGGACACCGCCCGCCCGACCTCCAGGATGGCACGCAGGCCCCAGCCCATCGGCACCAGGGCGAGGCTCTCCAGGCCGATCGGCATCAGCGCCAGGGCCAGCAGGCCGCAGGGTATCACCACCAGCGCCGCGAGCGGCACGGCGGCCATGTTGGCCAGCACATTGTAGAGCTGGATCTGCCCGAAATGGTAAGCCGCGAAGGGCGCCGAGGCGGTGCCCGCCAGCGCCGCGGTGAGTGCGAGCCCGACCAGGGTGGCCCCGAAGCGCCGCAGCACGGTCCCGCCCCCGCGCAACCGCCACAGCCAGGGTTGCAGTCGCGCGTAGCCCACGATCAGCGCCAGCACGGCGGAAAAGCTCATCTGAAAGGAGGGCCCCACCACCTCCTCCGGCCCGACCAGCACCAGCACGGCCATCGCCAGCCCCAGCCCGTGCAGCGAGGCCGCCCGCCGCCCGACCAGCACGGCGAGGGTGAACAGGGCCGCCATGGCAAAGCTGCGCTGTACTGGTAGATGCGCCCCGGTGAGCAGCATGTAGGCGCCGGCCGCGGACAGTGCGGCGAGGGCGGCGATCTCCTTGACCGGCCAGGCCAGCGCCGTCCGTTCCCAGGCGGCCAGGCCGAAGCGCACCAGCCCGAAGACCAGCCCCATCACGATGCCCACGTGCAGCCCGGCGATGGCCAGCAGGTGGGCGAGACCGGCATCGCGGAAGGCGCGACGGTCGGCCTCGGGAATAGCGGAGGTCTCCCCTGCGAGGAAGGTGGCGCCGATCGCTCCCTCCGGCCCGGGCAGCGCCGCCTGCACCCGCGCGGCGATGGTTTCGCGCAGCCATTGCAGGGCGGTGCCGAGGCTTCCCGTCCCGTCGGCCGCGAGACGCGTGGAGGGTCCGAGGGCCATGCCATAGGCGCCGATGCCCCGGTAGAAGGCGGCGCGCTGGCCGTCCCAGGCTCCGGGAAAGGCCGGCGGCGCGGGGCGCATCAGCAGCGCGCGCACGGCCAGCGTTTCACCGGAGGCAACCGGCCTGGTGTCGGTGTCGCGCAGACGCACGCGCACCCGCCGCGCCTCGGGAGGGCTGCCGTCGAGCCGCGGGGCCGAAAGGGTGACGCGCCGCCCTCCGGGCAGCGACTCCACGGCCGTGACGGTGCCGACGATCTGGGTGGCCCGGCGCGGCACGGCCATCGGCGGCGGCGCCCGCCAGGTGGCGAAGCCGGCGGCGGCAAAGCCCAGCACCAGCGCCAGCACCACCGCCGCCACCGCGCGCGGCACCAGCCACCACCAGAAGAGGGCCAGCAACGCGCCCCCCGCGACCGACAGGGCCAGGGCCAGCCAGGCCGGCGGCTCCGTCCGCAGCGAGAAGAACAGCGCCGCCCCGCCCGCCATCAGCAGCGGCAGGAACAGGCCGAAACGGCCACGCTCGGCATCGACCCAGGCGTCCAGGACGGACACGAAACGCTGCCGAAGGGATGCCTGCGCCGGTTGCATGGCAGCGAGGCTAGCTCCTCCCGCCTCGCCCCGTAAGTCGTGCAGTGCTAGAAGGCGCGACTGTTGCCTCTCGAAGTGGATTTTTCGCGATGACCGTCCGCACCCGTTTCGCCCCCTCTCCCACCGGCCGCCTGCACATCGGCGGCGCGCGGACGGCGCTGTTCAACTATCTGTTCGCCCGCCACCACCACGGCAGCTTCCTGCTGCGCATCGAGGACACTGACCGAGAGCGCTCCACGGCGGAGAACACCCAGCTCATTCTCGACAGCCTCGCCTGGCTGGGCCTGAAGGCCGACGAGCCGCCGCTGCTGCAATCCACCCGCCAGGCCCGCCATGTCGAGGTGGCCCGCCAGCTGCTCGCCTCCGGCCACGCCTACCGCTGCTACCTCACCCCCGAGGAGCTGGAGGCGATGCGCGCCGAGGCCAAGGCGGCCGGACGCAACCTGCGCATCCGCAGCCCCTGGCGCGACCGCGACCCCGCCGAGGCCCCCCAGGGCCGCCCCTTCGTGGTACGCCTGCGCGCCCCACGCGAGGGCGAGACGGTGATCGACGACCTGGTGCAGGGCAGCGTGCGCGTCGCCAACACCGAACTCGACGACATGATCATCCTGCGCAGCGACGGCACGCCGATCTACCAGCACGCGGTGGTGGTGGACGACCACGACATGGCCATCACCCACGTCATCCGCGGCGACGACCACTTCACCAACACCTTCCGTCAGGCGCAGATCTACGACGCCATGGGCTGGGAGCGCCCGCGCTTCGCCCACGTGCCACTGATCCACGGCCCCGACGGCGCCAAGCTCTCCAAGCGCCACGGGGCGCAGTCGGTCACCGAGTTCCGCGAGATGGGCTACCTGCCCGAGGCGCTGTGCAACTATCTGCTGCGCCTGGGCTGGGGCCACGGCGACGTGGAGATCGTCTCGCGCGCCGACGCCATCCGCCTGTTCGACATCGACGAGGTGGGCCGCGCGCCGAGCCGGATGGACTATGCCAAGCTCGCCCACGTCAATTCGGTGTGGCTGCGCGAGGCCGACGACACCCGCCTCGCCCGCGACGTGCTGGAGCGCCTGGCCGGACGCGACGACCTGGCCCTCGGACCGGACTCGGAGCGGCGCATCACTGCCCTGATGCCCGCCCTCAAGGAGCGTGCGAAAACCCTGGTGGAGCTGGCCGAGGCCGCCACCTTCCTGGTGCGCCCGCTGCCGCTGGCCTTCACCCCCAAGGCCACCGCCCAGCTCACTCCCGAGAACAAGGCCATGCTGAGGGAGCTGGCCGGCGAGATCGCCGCCACGGAGTTCGCCGCGGCGCCGCTCGACGCCCTGCTGCGCAGCCATGCCGAGCGCACCGGGCGCAAGATGGGCGCGGTGGCCCAGCCGCTGCGCGCGGCACTGACCGGCAGCACCGTCAGCCCCGGCATCGAGGCCGTGCTGGTGGCGCTGGGCCGCGAGGAGGCCCTCGCCCGCATCGCCGCGGCGGCGGCGGCCTGAAGGACCGAGGAAGGCAAGGCCTTCTTTTTGCCTTCCGGAAAAAGAAGCAAAAAGGACTTTTGTTCGTTTGGCTCCGCGGCTGACACAGGCGCGGAGCCTTAACGAATGAAGCTTTCCTGGTTCTCCTTTCTCGA
>CALNAL010000326.1 GCA_937874445.1 uncultured Acetobacteraceae bacterium
CGGGGGCCCCCCCCGGGGCCCCCGCGGGGGGGCCCCCCCCCCGCCGGGCGCGCCGGGCGGGCCACCCCCCCCGGGGGCCGCCCCGGGCGGCGGGCCCCCCGGGCCGGGCCCTGGCGCTGGCCGGGGGCGGGGCGCTCGCACTCGCCAGGCTCGTGGGCGAGGTGTTCGAGGGGATCGACCGGCTGGATGCCGGGCGCGCCCACGCGATCGCCGACGTGGCGGCGCGCGACGACACGACCTTTTCCACTTTCATGGATCTGCTGGCGAACGCGCTGGCGGCGGCGGTGCGTGACGCCGGACGGGGGCACGCCGCCCCGGACCAGCAGCGCCTGCTGGGCGCGCGCCCCCTTGCCGCCTGGGTGGACGTGTGGCAGGGGCTGTGCGAACTGCGCGACGCGTGCGAAGGACTGCATCTGGATCGGCGCCAGACGATCGTGACCGGGCTTGGCCTATTGGCCGGCTCTTTATCGAGATAAACCATGAAAACCAAGTTTTATGTAACAACCCCCATCTATTATGTGAACGACGTGCCGCATCTCGGACACGCCTACACTTCCACGGCGTGCGACGTGATGGCCCGCTTCAAGCGGCTCGACGGCTACGACGTGTTCTTTCTGACCGGCACCGACGAGCACGGCCAGAAGGTGGAAAAGGCAGCCGCCAGGAAGGGCGTGGCCCCGCAGGAATTCACCGACGAGGTGAGCAGCGCCTTCCGCGAGATGGCCCGGAGCATGGGCATCTCCAACGACGACTTCATTCGCACCACCGAGGTGCGCCACAAGGCGGCGTGCAGCGAGTTGTGGAAGCGCCTGATGGAGCGCGGCGAGATCTATCTCGGCAGCTATTCCGGCTGGTACGCGGTGCGCGACGAGGCCTTCTACGACGAGAGCGAGCTGACCGAGAGGGATGGCAAGAAGATCGCGCCGAGTGGAGCCGAGGTGGAGTGGGTGGTCGAGCCCAGCTACTTCTTCCGGCTCTCCAACTGGGGCGACAAGCTGCTGGAATTCTACGAGAAAAACCCCGATTTCATCGGCCCGACGAGCCGCCGCAACGAGGTGATGAGCTTCGTGAAGTCGGGGCTGAAGGATCTCTCTGTCAGCCGCACCAGCTTCACCTGGGGCATCCCGGTGCCGGGGGATGCGAAGCATGTGATGTACGTCTGGGTCGATGCGCTGACCAACTACCTGACCGCCACCGGCTGGCCCGACAACCAGGCGCCGCGCGCGGAGTTCTGGCCGGCCAGCCTGCACATGGTGGGCAAGGACATCGTGCGCTTCCACGCGGTGTACTGGCCGGCGCTGCTGATGGCCGCCGGGCTGCCCACGCCGAAGCGGGTGTTCGCCCACGGCTGGTGGACCATCGAGGGCGAGAAGATGAGCAAGTCGCTGGGCAACGTCGTCGCGCCCGGCGATCTGGTGGCCCGCTACGGGCTCGATGCGGTGCGCTACTTCCTGCTGCGCGAAGTGCCGTTCGGACAGGACGGCGACTTCAGCCGACGCGCCCTGATCAGCCGCATGAACAACGAGCTGGCCAATGATCTGGGCAATCTGGCGCAGCGCACGCTGAGCCTGGTGGCACGCCATTGCGAGGGACGGCTGCCGGTGCGCGGCGTGCTCACCCCCGAGGACAGCGAGCTGCTGGCCGCCGCCGAGGCGCTGCCCGTGAAGATGCGCCCGCTGATCGACCGGCAGGGCTTCTCGGAGGCGCTGGAGGAGGTGTGGAAAGTGATCCGCGCCGCCAACGCCTATATCGACCACCAGGCTCCCTGGTCGCTGCGCAAGACCGACGTGGTGCGGATGGCGACGGTGCTGCGGGTGTTGACCGGGACGCTGCGCTGGGTGGCCACGGTGCTGCAGCCGGTGATGCCCGGCAGCATGGCGAAGATGCTCGACCAGCTCGGTGTGCCGGAAAATGCGCGGGACTTCGCGGCCCTGGGCGCGCCGCTACCCGACGGCACGGTGCTGCCGGCGCCGCAGGGGGTGTTCCCGCGCTATGTCGACGACGCCGCATGACGCCTTGATGTTGATCGATTCGCACTGCCATCTCGATTCCTACACCGCCGAGGAGCGGGCCGGGGTGCTGGCCCGGGCCGCGGCGGCCGGGGTCGGGGAGATGGTCACGATCGGCACGCGGCTCGCCCGCAGCGACGAGGTGCGCGCGATTTCCGAGGCTGCCCCCAACGTGTGGTTCACCGTGGGGACGCATCCCGAACACGCGGCTGAGGAGCCCACCCCCGATCCGCAGGCGATCGCGGCGCTGGCGGCGCATCCGCGTTGCGTGGCGGTGGGGGAGGCGGGGTTGGACTATTTCTACGAAGGGGCGCCGCACGCCCTGCAGCGCCAGGTGTTCCGCGCCCATGCCGAGGCGGCGGCGCTGGCCGGGGTGCCGCTGGTGATCCACACGCGCGATGCCGACGAGGACACGATAAAAATCCTTCAGGAAGAAAGCACAAAAAGCGCTTTCTCGTTCATTCTCCACTGTTTCAGCTCGGGACGCGCCCTGGCCGAGGTGGCACTCGGGCTGGGGGGGGTAATCAGCTTCTCGGGGATCCTCACCTTCAAGAAGGGCGAGAATGTCAGGGAGATCGCCCGCGACATTCCACTCGACCGCCTGCTGGTGGAAACCGACGCGCCTTATCTGGCCCCGGTGCCGCATCGGGGGCAGCGCAACGAGCCCGCGCTGGTGGTGCACACGGCGCGCATGCTGGCCGAGGTAAAGGGAATCTCCGAGGACGAGCTGGCCCGAATCACCACGGCGAATTTCCGCCGCGTGTTCGCCAAGGCGGCGTGAGACGATGCTGAAGATCCGGCTCCTGGGAACAGGCGGCTCCTCCGGGGTGCCGCTGATCGGCGGCGCGGACGGGCACGGCGACTGGGGCTGCTGCGACCCCGCGGAGCCGCGCAACCGGCGCACGCGGGCCTCGATCCTGATCCGGGGGCCGGAGGGGACGCTGCTGGTGGATACCGCGCCGGATATGCGCACCCAGCTGCTGGCCGCGGGAGAGGCGCGGGTGGATGCGCTCTTCTACACCCACGCCCACGCCGACCACATCCTCGGGCTGGATGACGTGCGGGCTCTGAACCGTGCCGCGGGGCGGCCCCTGGAGGCCTTTGCCTCGGCGGCGACGCTGACGGAACTGGAGCGACGCTTCGAATATGCCTTCCGGCCGTGGCAGCCGCCGGGATTCTATCGCCCGGTGCTGCTGGGGCGCCCCGTGGTGCCGGGGCAGGACGTGCGGATCGGCAGCTTCGACGTGGCAACCTTCGACCAGAACCATGGCTACACGCGTTCCATGGGGCTGCGCATCGGGAATTTCGCGTATTCGACGGATGTCGTGACGCTGGACGATGCCTCCCTGGCGCGCCTGGAAGGCCTGGATACCTGGGTGGTCGGATGCTTCCAGCGGCGCGAGCACCACACGCATGCCTGGCTGGAGCGCGTGCTGGAGTGGGTGGGGCGGATCCATCCACGCCGCACGGTGCTGACGCACATGGGGCCGGACATGGACTGGGCGTGGCTGACGGCGAACCTGCCGCCGGGGCTGGAGCCGGCCTACGACGGTCTTGAGCTGGAAGTTCCCTGAAACCCCCGGGTTTGTCGTAATCGCCCCTGATATTATGGAATCTTTGCGCCACGGCGACGCTGCGGCACATTTAAAAGTTCCATAATATCTCTTCTGCGACTTTAGGACGGCCGGCACCGGGTGGCAGGAAAGCCGACAAGGAAGCGTCCGGGAAGCAGACGCCTCACGGGGTATCTGCCCCCCATGCGGCGTGGTTTCCGCGGTCTTCGGCATTGGTACGGGGCTTGCTCTTCTCCAGGCGTGCCATCCCGCTGAAATCAGGACTTTCCCATGAAGAGCATCCGCAACGCTGCCTTGGGCGGGTTCGCAGGAATGAGCGTGCTGTTCGCGCTCGCCGCCGCCCCTTCCGTCCAGGGCACGGGGTTCATCGTCCTGCGCAACCTCGCGGTTCAATACAGCGGCATGCTGGCTCTTTCCTGTATGAGCGCCGCCTGCCTCCTGGCGCTGCGCCCCCGGGGCCCGGAAGGCTGGCTGGGTGGGCTCGACCGGATGTACCGTCTGCACCGCTGGCTCGGCATCGGCGCTCTCGGGTTCGGCCTGCTGCACTGGGCCGCAGCCAAGGCTCCGGGCATCGCGATCGCACTCGGCTGGCTCGCTCCGCGCGGCCCGCACGCCCCTCGCCTGCTGCCGGAGAATTTCTGGCCCCGGCTCCTCGCCGAAATGCGCCACCCCGCCGAATCCCTTGGCGAGTGGGTGTTCTACGTCCTCGTGGTGATGATCGGCCTGGCACTGCTGCGGTGGTTTCCCTACCACGTCTTCCTGCGCTCGCACCGGCTGATGGCGGCAGCCCAGCTTGCCCTGACGGCCCATGCGCTGGTGCTGGTGGAGCCTTCGCTGTGGCTCTCGCCTTTCGGGGGCGTGCTGGCCCTGCTCATGGCCGGGGGATGCTGGGCCGCCCTGAAGGCCCTGCTGGGGCGGATCGGCGCGAGGCGGCGGGTGCGGGCGACGCTGGCGGAAGTGCGGGCCTTCCCGGAATCCCGCTGCCTGGAGGTCGTGCTCGACATGCCTCCCGGGGGCTGGGCGGGACACGAGGCCGGGCAGTTCGCGTTTGTCACCTTCGAACCCGAGGAAGGAGCGCATCCCTTCACGATTGCCTCCGCCTGGACGGGGGAAATGCATCAACTTCGCTTTATGATCAAGGAATTGGGTGACGCAACTCGCGGCTTGCAGGCCCGCTTGCGGCGGGGGCAGACGGTGCTTGTCGAGGGACCGTACGGCCGTTTCGTCTTCGCGGATTCCCGGCCGCACCAGATCTGGATCGGCGCCGGGGTGGGCATCACTCCGTTCCTGGCCCGGCTGGAGCAGCTCGCCGCCACCCCGGCGATCCGCAACATCGATCTCTTCCACGCCACCGGCGATGCCGACGAGGCCTTCCTGGACCGGCTGCGTACGCTGGCCCTGGCGGCCGGGGTGCGCCTGCACGTGCGCCGTGCCGGCCAGGAGCCTCGGCTGACCGGGGCCGATATCCGCGGCCTGGTGCCGGCCTGGCCCGAGGCCAGCGCATGGTTCTGCGGCCCGGCCTCCTTCGGGGCGGCGCTGCGCCGGGACTTCAGTGCGATGGGCATGCCGGTGGACGAACGATTCCACCAGGAATTGTTCGCCCTGCGCTGAGAGGGGATCCCCTTCCGCCTTGGCAACGGAAGCAAACTCGTTCAGGCTTGCAGCATTCCCCGGGGGGCTCGAGCGTCTCCTTGGGGCGGTTTCCTTTGGGCCGTGCGGGCCGCTGCGAGGAACGATGACCGATTATAGTGCCTACGCCAGCGCCTTTGCGCTCCCCCCTCCTTTCCGCGTGGGACGCGCGCTGGTGTGCGCGCTCGGCGTCTTCGAGCGCCAGTGGGCGCGGCTGCTCGGCGCTACCCTGCTGGCCTGCCTGGGCCTTTTCGCCGCGATCGCCGTGCTCGTGGGCATCTTCATCGGCGGAATTCTGCTGTTGAACCAGACGTCTGGGCTTCAGTCAGGGCTGGCCCTGCGCGAGCCGTTCGTGCTCAAGATCTTGCTGGGCATACCGGCCCTCGTGTTGACCATGGCGTTTTGCGGCGGCATGATCGCCATGCCCGTGGCGACCGTGCTCGCCGACCTCGGGGGAACCCGGCCGCGTTTCGGACGCGCATTCCGCCGGGGAGCTTGGCGCTGCCTGGCCTTGACCGGGATTTTCCTGCTGCTGCTCGTCCCGATGGCAATCGGGATGGTCCTGCTGGTGCTGCCGGGAATTCTGGTGATCGCCTTCGGGTCCATCGCCACGATGGCGTGCATTGTCGAGCGGGCCGGCCCCATCGACAGCCTGCGCCGTGCCGCCTATCTCACCCGCGGCAACCGCTGGCGGCTGGTCGGGCTCGCCCTTTGCGGCATGGTCATCGGCTGGATTCCGGCCGCGGTGCAGCTGCTCGTCAAGGACATCTCGTTGCTGGCCACCCCGGAGCGCCCGCTGCTGATGACGCTGCTCGGCACCGCCTTGATCGTGGCCTTCAACTGGACGCTTTCGACGATCGTCTCGCTTTCCTACGGGGTCGCCTACCACGACCTGGTGCGGCTGCAGGACGGTGCGGCCAGCGAGGCCATCGCCGACGCTCTCGAATCCTGAGGGGCCCGCTCCCCGAAGGGGGCGCCGGACAGAGGGGAAGGCGCGGTCGCAGCCGCCCCCTCCCCGGCCGGCATCCCGGCCCGGCGAAGCCTCAGCCGCGCAGCGCCTTGGCAACCTGGGTCACGCGCCGGCCCTGCCAGTTCGCCGCGGCGACCTCCGCGTCAGTGAGCGCACGGCCCTGGCCGGTGGCGGCGGTGGCCCCGTAGGGGGTGCCGGCCTGGAACATCACCGGGTCGGCATAGCCCGTCGGCACGATGATCAGGCCGAGATGCGCCAGCGACACCCATTGCGACTGGATCACCATCTCGTTGCCGCCATGCAGCACCGAGGAGGCGGAAAACGCCGAACCGACCTTGCCCACCAGCTTGCCGCCGGCCCACAGCCCGCCCAGGCCGTCGATCCAGGCCTTGAGCTCGGAGCACACCACACCGAAGCGGCTCGGCGAGCCAAGGATGATCGCATCGGCCCACAGCGCGTCCTCGGCGGTGGGAGCCTCGTAGAGGGCGTTCATGCGCTCGGCCGCCTCGGCCCAGCCCGGCGCCTTGGCCATCACCTCGGCTGGCACCACCTCGCGGGCGCGCCGCAGCCGCACCTCCGCCCCCGCGGCCCGGGCTCCCTCGGCGATCGCCTTGGCCAGAGCCTCGGTGGAACCCGTGCGCGAATAGAATGCGATCAATACCTTGGTCATGTCTTTTCTCCTCCAGAGTCCGGCCGCGAGCGTGCGACCGGCGATGATCCCGGGAATGAAATGTTTATATCCCGGGGAAATGCAGGTAGCGATCTTCGAATAGCGATTCTTCGTTCCCGAATGAGTTTCCCCGTGATGCGAGGCGCCCTAGGCTGACGCAATGACTCCATCCTCCTCGCCGCCTGCTTCCCGCCTGCCCTCGCCGGGGCGCACTGCCGCCATCGTCGGGGTGGCCCAGATTTTCGCCTGGGGAGGCAGCTATTTCCTGCTCGGCGCCCTCGCCGCCCCCATCGCCGCGGCCACGGGCTGGCCGGCCGCCTGGGTGGCGGGGGGACTCTCGCTCGCCATGCTGGTCTCGGGCCTGGTGTCGCCCGCGGTCGGACGGATGATCGCGCGCATCGGCGGACGCAAAGTGCTCTCCGGTTCGGCGCTGCTGATGGCCGGCGCGCTGGTGGTGGTGGCCGCCGCGCCGGGGCTTCCGGTGTACCTGGCCGGCTGGGCGCTGCTCGGCGTGGCGATGGGCGCGGGGCTGTTCGACCCGGCCTTTGCCGCCCTCGGCCGCCTCTACGGCGAGGGGGCCCGCCCGGCCATCACGCAGATGACGCTCTGGGCCGGGGTCTCCAGCTCGATCTGCTGGCCGATCACCGCCACCCTGGCCGAGACGGTCGGCTGGCGAGGCACCTGCCTGGCCTATGCGGCGGTGGCGCTCGTGGTGATCTGGCCGCTCTACCATTTCGGCCTGCCCGCCGAGGAGGTCCGCCCCCCCGCCGCCCCGGCACGTGCCGGGAATGCCTCCCCGGACGTGATGCAGCGGGGGGCCATGCGCGGGCGGCGGCTGGCGCTGGGAGTGTACTGCGCCACCATGACCCTCTCGCTAGTGCAGGTCACGGTGATGTCGGTCGAGCTGATTCCGCTGTTCCAGTCCTACGAGCTGCCCCTGGCCACGGCGGTGGGGCTGGCTGCCATCTTCGGACCCGCGCAGGTCGGCGGACGGGTGGTGGAAATGGCGCTGGGCCGTCGCCGCCATCCGGTGTGGACGCTGATCCTCGCCTCTGCCGGATCGGCGGTGGGGCTGGCGATGCTGCCCGGCGCGCCCTGGGTGATCACCATCGGCATGGTGGTCTATGGCGCGGCCTGCGGCATCCGCTCGATCGCGCGCGGCACCGTGCCGCTCACCCTGGTGGGCCAGGCGGACTACGCCGCCGTCATGGGCCGGCTCGCCCTGCCGATGCTGGTGGCCCAGGCCGTTGCCCCCAATCTCGGCACCTGGCTGATGGACGCCCTCGGCGGTCCCGGCCTACTGGGAACGATGGTGGCGCTGACGCTGGTGAACCTCGCGCTCAGCGTCTGGCTGCTGGTGCTGGCGAAGCGGCAGGCCTGACCGGCGCGAAGATGACCAGGTTGCCGAGCAGGATCAGCGGCACGCCGAGCATCGCCGACACGCTCCAGGCATAGCCCTCCAGCAGCGAGGACAGGGTGAGCGCGATCAACGGCGAGACGACGGTGACATAGGCCGCCCGCGCCGGACCGATGCGCGCCACCAGCGAGAGATAGGCGCCGAATCCCGCCAGCGTGCCGATCAGCACGAGATAGGCCAGCGCCCCCGTCCAGCTCGGCGTGAGAGGAGCCGCGAAACCGTGCCCTGCGGCCAGGGTCGCCAGGCCCAGGAACACCACTCCCCAGCTCATCGCCCGCACGAACGCATTGGGCAGCGAGGTGCCGTCGGCCGTGGCGTGGCGGGAGACCAGATTTCCGAGGGAGAAGGCATAGGTGCCGCCCAGGGCCAGGCCGACGCCGCGCAGCGTCGCGGCGCTTCCGCCCGCCGCGCCGAACAGGCCGGCCTGAAGGATCTGCTCGGCGAACAGCAGGGCCACGCCCGCCACGCCCAGCGCCGAGCCGAGCAGCACCCGCCGGCCCGGACGCACCCCCTCGAAGATCCACATGTTGAAGGCGTTGAACACGGTGGACATGCAGAACACCACCGAGACCAGTCCGCTCGGCACATCGTGTTCCGAGCCGTAGATCATCATGAAATTGCCGGAAAACAGGCAGAGGCCCATCAGGGCGAACCAGCGGTGCTGGCGCACCCGTGCCCGCCGCGCCTGGCCAAAGGCCAGCAGCACCGGCCAGAGCAGCGCCGCCGAGATCAGGAAGCGCCAGAAGATCGCCACCACATCCGGCGTCGGGCCGAGCTGCAGGCGGATGGCGTACCAGGTCAGCCCCCAGGAGAGGGCGACGGTGGCGAACAGCGCGGCCTGCATGCGAAAACCCCCGGGCGACGTCAGGCTTTCCTCATCCCGGTTCCACGCGACCGCGCCAAGCCCGGTTTGCGCACCCCTGCCCTCCGCCGGGGCCCGGCTTCAGCCGCGCTTGCGCGTGCGATGCCCGCCCGGCCCCCACAAATTGGCGTAATAGCCGTCGGCCTGCTGGAGCGCCGCCACGGAGTTGTGACCGAGCACCCGGTCCTTGACCACCAGCGTGGTCGTGGGGGCGTGGGCGTAGCGGTGGAACAGCGTATCGTGGCCGACGCACAGGCCGATCAGCACGTTGAGCTCGGAGTTGTGGGCGTTGAGCAGCTCGGCCTGGCCCACCGGATTGCAGGTGGGCTCGAAAGTGCCGGGATGGACCTTCTGGGAATCGAGAACGCCCAGCTCCTCCTTGGGGATCGAATCGTTCTTGCAGCACACGGAAATGACCGAGAATCCATGGCTGCGCAGGATGTCGGAGAACACCCCGGCGACGTCGAGCAGCTCCACGCAGGCGGCGATGCCGATGCGGCCGTAGCTCATGCGCTTGGCGAACTCGATGACCTCCATGGCCCGCGGCCAGCGGGCATAGCCGGCGGATTCGATCTGCGCCGAAACCCGCGCCATGCGGGCGACCTCGGGGTCCTCATAGGCCTTGCGGGCATGCTCCTGCGTCTCCGGATCCACCTTGGCGGGGCAGAACCCGGGGCCGCTCACGGCCGAATTCCCCGTACAACAGGCCCGCGTCGTCAGCGGGCAGTCGGCACAGGCCGGATCTTCGTAGCGCATATGCAGATGGGCTCCCGAAATACGGGTCAACATGAGGTACCCCTTCCCTGCGTGGGAAGGGGTACCTCGTGCCACATTCCGTCCCTCCGTCCCAAACGGGAAGAAGAGTTCAGCGCCCAGCCATCAAGATGGCGTTACTTGCGGTGCACCTGCGTCACGTCGCGCACCGCCCCGCGGGCCGCCGAGGTCGCCAGCGCGGCATAGGCCTGCAACGCCGAGCTGACCTGGCGGTCGCGCACCGGCTGCCAGGCGTCGGCTCCCTTGGCCTCCATCGCCGCGCGGCGCTTGGCCAGGGTGGCCTCGTCCACCGCCAGATGGATGGAGCGGGCGGGAATGTCGATCTCGATGCGGTCGTTCTCCTCGACCAGCCCGATCGCCCCGCCCTCGGCGGCCTCCGGCGAGACATGGCCGATGCACAGCCCCGAGGAGCCGCCCGAGAAGCGCCCGTCGGTGATCAGCGCACACGCCTTGCCCAGGTGCATCGACTTCAGATAGCTCGTCGGATAGAGCATCTCCTGCATGCCGGGCCCGCCCTTCGGCCCCTCGTAGCGGATCAGCACGACATCGCCGGCCTTGACCTTGCCGCCGAGGATGCCCTCCACCGCGGCCTCCTGGCTCTCGAAGATGCGGGCCGTGCCGGTGAAGCGCAGGATGGATTCATCCACGCCCGCGGTCTTCACCACGCAGCCGTCCTTGGCGATGTTGCCGGTCAGCACGGCCAGCCCGCCGTCCTTGAGGAAGGCGTGCCCGGCGTCGCGGATCACCCCCTTCTCGCGGTCGAGGTCGAGCGCGGGGAAGCGCTCCGACTGGGTGAAGGCCTGCAGCGAGGGCCGCCCGCCCGGCGCCGCGCGGTAGAGGGTCTGCACCGCCTCGGAGGGATGGCGATGCACGTCGTAGGTGTCCAGGGCCTCGCCCATCGTGCGGGCATGGACGGTGGCCACCGAGCGGTCGATCAGCCCGGCGCGGTCCAGCTCGCCGAGGATGCCGAACACGCCGCCGGCGCGGTGGACATCCTCGCAGTGCACGTTGGCCACCGAGGGCGCCACCTTGCACAGCACCGGAACCCGCCGCGAGAGCCGGTCGATGTCGGCCATGCCGAAGGGCACGTGCCCCTCCTGCGCCACGGCCAGCAGGTGCAGCACGGTGTTGGTCGAGCCGCCCATGGCGATGTCGAGGCTCATGGCGTTCTCGAAGGAAGCCATGGTGGCGATGCCGCGCGGCAGGGCGGTGGCATCATCGTGCTCGTACCAGCGCCGGCACAGCTCGACGATCTTGCGGCCGGCCTCGACGAACAGCTCGCGGCGGTCGGCATGGGTGGCCACCAGCGTGCCGTTGCCGGGCAGCGCCAGGCCGAGCGCCTCGGCCAGGCAGTTCATGGAATTGGCGGTGAACATGCCCGAGCACGAGCCGCAGGTGGGGCAGGAATCGCGCTCCATCCCCGTCACCTCCTCGTCGGAGATGGTGGAATCGGCGGCGTAGATCATGGTGTCGATCAGATCGACGGCCTGGGACTTGCCGCGCACCTTGGCCCGGCCGGCCTCCATCGGGCCGCCGGAGACGAAGATCGCCGGGATGTTCAGGCGCATCGCGGCCATCAGCATGCCCGGGGTGATCTTGTCGCAGTTGGAGATGCACACCAGCGCGTCGGCGCAGTGGGCATTGGCCATGTACTCGACGGAATCGGCGATCAGCTCGCGCGAGGGCAGGCTGTAGAGCATGCCGGTGTGGCCCATCGCGATGCCGTCGTCGATGGCGATGGTGTTGAATTCCTTGGCAACTCCGCCGGCGGCCTCGACGGAGCGGGCGACGAGCTGGCCGAGCTGCTGGAGATGCACGTGGCCGGGCACGAACTGGGTGAAGGAGTTGGCGATGGCGATGATGGGCTTGCCGAAGTCGGAATCCGCCATGCCGGTGGCGCGCCAGAGGCCGCGAGCGCCGGCCATGTTGCGGCCATGGGTGCTGGTGCGAGAACGATAAGCAGGCATGACTGAAGCTCCCGGAAATTTTGCGATTATGTGGCACCAACTTCCGGCAAGATTCAACCCCAGCCAGCCCCTCCTCCTCCGCACCAGCGGCAGCCCACCCGCGCGATTTTGTCGGTTTGACGCAGGTCAATGCCAAAAATCATTTTATCGATAACGATGTTCCTCCGATCGGGAAACAGGCCCTTCCCCAAGTTTTCTCTCGGATCGGTTCTTTCAGGGACGCAAGCAGATGCTCACGAATTCAACCGGCCACGACCTGTCGCGCCGTCGGCTGCTCGAGGCCTCGGCATTCGGCGGACTCGCCGCATGGCTCGGCACCGACCTGCTCGCGCCCGCCGCCCACGCGGCCGGTGAAGCCCTCGTCTCGCCCAGCGGCGAGATCTTCAACGGCTCCCACTGGGGCGCCTACTGGGCCAAGGTCGAGAACGGCCGCTTCGTTTCCCTCCGCCCCTGGGAGAAGGACCCCCGCCCCTCGCCGACCCTGCCCGGCGTGCAGGACGTCCTCTACTCGCCCACCCGCATCCGCTACCCGATGG
>CALNAL010000327.1 GCA_937874445.1 uncultured Acetobacteraceae bacterium
GAGCCCGACGCGAGCTGAACTAGGCGCCAGCTGAACCAGGGCGGGGAGGGTGGCTCAGGCCGGGCGGGAGTCCAGCTGGGCACGGACGCGCCGGGCCAGCTCGCTGCGGCGGAACGGCTTGTCCAGCAGGTCCATCCCCGGGGGCAGGCGGCCGTTCTCGAGCAGCACGCTGCCGGGATAGCCGGAAATGAACAGCACCTTGAGCCCGGGCAGCTGGCGCAGGGCCTGCTCGGCTACCTGACGCCCGGTGATGCTGCCGGGCAGGATCACGTCGGCGATCAGCAGGTCGGGGCGGAAACCGGAATCGAGCAGCGCCAGCGCGGCGGGGCCGTTGGCGGCGACTTGAAGATGATAGCCCAGGCCGGTCAGCATCGCCTCGGTGTGCTGGCGCACCTGGTCGTTGTCCTCCACCAGCAGCAGGGATTCGCTGCCGCCGACGACGCCCGGAGGTTCCGGCTGCGGGGCCGTCCTGGCGGGGGAGGTGTTCTGTTCGGCGCGCGGCAGATAGAGGCGCACCGCCGTGCCGGCTCCCGGCTCGCTGTCGATCAGCACATGGCCGCCGTTCTGGCTGGCGAAGCTGAAGACCATCGCCAGGCCCAGCCCCGTGCCCTTGCCGGGGGCCTTGGTGGTGAAGAAGGGGTCGGAGGCGTGGTCGAGCACTTCCTTGGCCATGCCGGTGCCGGTGTCGGCCACGCAGAGCATGACGTAGTCGCCCGTGCGCTCCAGGCCCGCCACCGCCGCGTAGACCCGGTCCACCACCACGTTTTCCGCCTGGATCGTCAGGCCGCCGCCGGCGGGCATGGCATCCTGGGCGTTGATGGCCAGGTTGAGCAGCGCGCTTTCCAGTTCCGACGGCGGGACCGAGACCGCCCACAGGCCGGGCAGCCAGTGGATGCTCAGGGTGACCTGGCTGTTCAGCGTGCGGCGCAGCATCGGCTGCAGGCCCTGGAGAAGGGCTTCCACGCGCACCGTCTGGGGGCGCTGCGGCTGGCGGCGCGAGAAGCTGAGCAGCCGGTGCATCAGCTGGCTGGCACTTTCCCCCGCGCGCAGGGCCGCCTCGGCGAGGGTGGTGTCGAGGTCGGGGTCGGCGACGGGGGTCCCGCCGCGGCGGTCCTCGGCGCGCAGGGCCAGCATCTCCAGATTGCCCAGGATGACCGTCAGCAGGTTGTTGACGTCGTGGGCGATGCCGCCGGTGAGCTGCCCGACCGTTTCCAGCTTCTGGGCCTGGCGCAGTCTTTCTTCCAGGTCATGCCGGCCAGGGGTGTCCCGCAGGCACACGACGGCCCCTTCCGCGAGGGGAAGGAAAAAGATTTCCCACCGCCGCTCGGCGCTCGCAGCCTGGATGCTGAACCGCACCGGGCGCCCTGTCGCGGTGGGGGGCCACAAGCCGGAGGTCGGCAGGCCCTCGCGCAGCCCGGGCAGCAGCCACCGCAGATCCTGGCCGCAGGGATCGCTTTTCCCCGTGGCTTCCCGGGCGGCCGGATTGGCCTCGAGCACGCGCCAGTCGTGATCGATCCGCAGGATGCCCCAGGCCCCCCCGGCCGGGGAGGCGGCCGAGCAGGAGTCCTCCGCGCCGGCCTCGGCATGCAGCCCGGCGGCGGTAAGCGCGCTGACCACCACCCGCGCGAACGGCTCCAGCAGCACCAGCCGGCCGGCCGGGACCGGCGGGACGGGAAAACCGAGGGGGTCGGCCGCGAGACAGATGTCGCCGATGTGCCGCCCCGAGAGTTCACGCAGCTGCACGATGGGGGTTTCCGGGGGAGTCGCGGGAGAGAGAGGCGGGGAATCGGGAGCCCGCGCAACGGTCTCCGGGAAGAGGCTGATCACCAGATCGTCGCGTTCGAAGAGGCTGCGCCCGAGGGCCTCGGCCCGGGCGACGATGGCCTGGGGGGTCGGCAGCCGGGAGAGACGCTGCGCCACCTCGGCGAGCCAGGTGGCCTCCTGGCCGGGGTGCGGTCCGTCCTGCCGGACCAGCAGCGTGGCGCCGAGACCGCCGAACAGCAGCAGAGGCAGGGCAAGCAGCATCCCCACCACCGGCAGGCGGGCACGCCAGGCGCCCAGGGCGGTGTCACGGTCGAGCGCCACCACCAGGTCGAGCTGGCGCGCCACCAGAGGGCGGCGCTCGATGTGCCAACGCTCGGAGTCGGCGGCCGGCGCGTTGGGAAGGGTGGCCAGCAGGGCCGTGAGATCGGCCGGCACGGGCTGGGCCGTCTCGGCACTGGGGGAGGC
>CALNAL010000328.1 GCA_937874445.1 uncultured Acetobacteraceae bacterium
GTCCGGGGCGGCTCAGCCGGCGGCCCCGAACACCCGGGCGAACACCTCGTCCACATGGCGCAGGTGGCGGCGCGGGTCCATCGCCTCGTCCAGCACCTCGGGCGGCACCCGGCCGGCCACCTCGGGGTCGGCGTCGAGGTTGGCGCGGAAGCTCCGCCAGCCCGGCTTGCCGAGGTTCTCCCAGGTCGCCATGGCGTTGCGCTGGACGATGCGATAGGCGGCCTCGCGCGAGAGGCCCGCCCGCGCCAGGGCCAGCAGCACCTCGCCGGAAGCGACCACCCCGCCCAGGCTGTTGAGATTGGCCTCCATGCGCTCGGGGTAGACCGTCAGCTTCTCCACCAGCCCGGCCAGGCGGCCCAGGGCGAAGTCCAGCGTGACGGTGGCGTCCGGGCCGATGGCGCGCTCCACGCTGGAGTGGCTGATGTCGCGCTCGTGCCACAGCGCCACGTCCTCCAGCGCCGGGGTGACGGTGGCGCGGACGATGCGGGCCAGGCCGGTGAGGTTCTCGCTGAGCACCGGGTTGCGCTTGTGGGGCATCGCCGAGCTGCCCTTCTGCCCGGCATGGAAGAACTCCTCCGCCTCGCGCACTTCCGAGCGCTGCAGGTGGCGGACCTCGATGGCCAGCCGCTCGATGCCCGAGGCGATCACCCCCAGGCAGCAGAAGAAGGCGGCATGGCGGTCGCGCGGGATGACCTGCGTGGACACCGGCTCGACCGCGAGATGCAGCTTCTCGGCGACATAGGCTTCCACCCGCGGGTCGAGATGGGCGAAGGTGCCCACCGCCCCCGAGATCGCGCAGACCGCGATCTCGGCGCGGGCCTGCTCCAGGCGGCGACGGTTGCGGGCGAACTCGGCGTAGTGGCCGGCGAGCTTCAGGCCGAAGCTGGTGGGCTCGGCGTGGATGCCGTGGCTGCGCCCGATGGTCAGCGTGTCCTTGAACTCGTAGGCGCGCTTCTTCAGGGCGGCCAGAACCGCGTCGAGATCGGCGGCGAGGAGGTCGGCGGCCTGGGTGAGCTGCACCGACAGGCAGGTGTCCAGCACGTCCGAGCTGGTCATGCCGAGATGCACGAAGCGGCTGGCCTCGCCGACGTGCTCGGCAAGCCAGGTGAGGAAGGCGATGACGTCGTGGCGCGTCACCTGCTCGATCGCGTCGATGCGGGCGAGGTCGGCGTCGGAGAAGGCGGCCAGGGCCGGGGCGCCCTTCTCGCGGATGGCGCGCGCGGCCTCCTCGGGGATGGTGCCGAGACGGGCCATGCCCTCGGCCGCCAGGGCCTCGATCTCGAACCAGATGCGGTAGCGGTTGGCGGGCTCCCAGATGGCAGCCATCGCCGGACGGGTGTAACGGGGGACCATGGTCGCTCTGCTCGCCTCGATGGAAAGACGCCTTCATCTAGGCCGGAGTGCGAATCGAGACAAGGAAGAGCAATGCCCGAGCTGACGCTGCAATCGCTTTCGGCCCTGCTGCAGGTGGTGCTGGTGGACATCACCCTGGCCGGCGATAATGCCGTCGTGGTGGGCCTCGCCGTGGCCGGACTGCCGCACGGACACCGGCGCAAGGCCATCGTGCTCGGCATCGGCGCGGCCACCGTGCTGCGCATCGCGCTCGGCGCCATTACCCTGCAACTGCTGGAGATCATCGGCCTGGTGCTGGCCGGCGGCGTGCTGCTGCTGTGGGTGTGCTGGCGGATGTTCCGCGAGCTGCGCCATCCCGCAAAGGTGGCCCATCACGCCCCGGTCGCCAAGTCGCTGCCCGAGGCGATGCTGCAGATCGTGCTCGCCGACGTCTCCATGAGTCTCGACAACGTGCTCGCCGTGGCCGGTGCCGCGCAGGACCATCTGTGGGTGCTGGTGACCGGGGTCGCGCTCTCGGTGGTGCTGATGGGGGCGCTCGCCACCCTGATCGCCGGACTGCTGGAACGCATGCGGTGGCTGGCCTGGGTGGGGCTGCTGCTCGTGCTCTTCATCGCCCTGCGCATGATCTGGGAGGGCGGGCACGAGGTGATCGACGCCCTGTGGCCGGAGCTGACGGGGGCCCTCGCCGGGTGACCCCCGGCGCCAGGTGAACCGGGACGGGGAGGGCCGGTCTCGTAT
>CALNAL010000329.1 GCA_937874445.1 uncultured Acetobacteraceae bacterium
GCGCATACCCGCGCCCATAACGTTCCGTATTCGTAACATATAGCCGCACGCTTCCTCGTCTCTGGTCAGCGCGGCCGCGGGCTGCCATGCTGGCCCCGTTTCCCTGTCAGGCGAATTCGCGTCATGCAAACAGTTCTTCTGGGTCTCGAATACGTGCCGGCGATCGTGTTCGGCCTGCTGCCGATCATGAACCCGCTGAGCACCATCCCGCTGTTCCTGGGGCTGACGGCCAACATGACGAGGCCGGACGCCCATCGCCAGGCCCGCCGGGCCTGCCTTTATGCCTTTTTCATTCTGGTTGCCTTCCTGCTTCTCGGCAACGGCATCATCGCGCTGTTCGGCATCTCCATGCCCGGCATCCGGGTGGCGGGCGGGCTGATCATCCTCGTCCTGTCCTTCCGCATGCTGTTCTTCGGAGAAAGCGAGACCACGGCGTTGAATCTGCAGCCGGGCGAGGTCCAGGCCGCCAATCTCGATTTCTCGTTCTCGCCGCTGGCCATGCCGAGCCTTGCCGGCCCCGGATCGATCGCCGTGGTCATGAGCTACGGCTCCCAGATTCCCCCCGAACACGAGGTGGTGGGCCATATCGTGGTGGTGGTGGGCATCGCCCTCACCACCGCGATTTCCTACGTGGCGCTGCTGTGGTCCACGTGGTTCGCGAAATTCTTCGGCCGGCACGGACTGCTGGCGATCACCAAGATCATGGGGTTCCTGCTGGCCTGCATCGCCGTGCAGTTCATCGCCTCGGGCGTGCGGGAATTCATCGTCTCCCTCGCCTGAGGAAAAGGTCTTCCGGTTGCCGGCCTCGATGCGATTCCGCGATCAATCGTACGAATCATGCGATCAATGTGCGTGCGTCTCCTGCCCTAGAGTCCTCCCGTTCGTCCCGTGGAGGAAATGCACATGCGGTGGGCCGCGATCCCCTTTCTGCTGATTCGTGGTGGAACCTCCCGGGCCCCCTACTTCCTGCGCCGCGACCTGCCGAAGGATCGTGCCACCCTCTCGGAAGCGCTGCTCGACGTCATCGGCGCCGGCACGCCGGGCAACATCGACGGACTGGGCGGCGGCAGCGCGGTCACCTGCAAGGTGGCCATCCTCTCGCCCTCCGAGGAACCCGACACCGATGTGGACTACCTCTTCGCCCAGGTCGTTTCGAGCGAGCGGCGCGTCGATTTTGCGCCCACCTGCGGCAACATCCTGGCGGGAGTCGGGCCGGCCGCCATCGAGCTGGGCCTGGTCGAGCGCCGCGCCGGGAGCACGCCGGTGCGGATTCGCGCCGTCAACACCGGGGCGCGGATCGAGGCCGAGGTGCCGACGCTGGACGAGGGCGTGGAGTATGCTCCCCCCGGAGCGGTCGTCCCCGGAGCGGCCGGCGTGCCGGTCATCCGCCTCAGCTTCTCCGACGTGGTCGGTTCCAAGACCGGCCGGCTGTTGCCCACCGGCCATCCGATCGACGAGATCGATGGCGTCGAGGTTTCCTGCGTCGATGCCGCCATGCCGATGGTGGTCGCGCGCGCGGCCGATCTCGGCATCACCGGATGCGAGAGCAAGGCCGAGCTGGATGCGCAGCGTCCCTTCTTCGCCCGGCTGGAAGCCATCCGCCTCGAGGCCGGCCGCCGCATGGGGCTCGGTGATGTCGCCCACAGCGTGATTCCCAAGTTTGCCGTGCTGGCCCCGCCGCATGCGGACGGCACCGTCACCTCCCGCTACTTCATGCCGTGGGACTGCCATCCGAGCTATGCGGTCACCGGCGGCATCTGCCTCACGGCCTGCCTGCTCGCCCCGGGGACCGTTGCGCGGACGATCCTACCCCAGCCGGCCGGACCGAAGACGACGATCCGCATCGAGCATCCTTCCGGCACGCTCGATGTGGTGGCGGAGTTCGCCATCCACGACGGGGCTCTCGATCTGCGCCGTGCCGGCGTGCTGCGGACCGCGCGCAAGCTGGCGGCGGGGGAAGTGTTCGTCCCCGCCAGACTCGGCTAGCCGGCCCTTGTCCACGAGCATGTCGCGCAGGCGCTGGGCGATCGGCGAGAGTTGCCCGCCACGGCGCGTGACGAGGCCGATCGTGCGCGCGACCTCCGGCGCTTCCAGCGCGACGACGGCGAGTTCGGTCCGCCCATGCCCCGTGATCGCCAGTCGCGGCAGCACCGCGAGCCCCACCCCCTGTT
Organism: uncultured Acetobacteraceae bacterium; assembly: GCA_937874445.1. GTDB lineage: Bacteria > Pseudomonadota > Alphaproteobacteria > Acetobacterales > Acetobacteraceae > Rhodovastum. Next base: position 2,172 of record CALNAL010000329.1, read on the forward strand.
CCACCAGCTCCAGCGCCGTCGCCGCCCGGTCCACTTCGTAGAACCAGGTGAGCCGCACCCCGGAATTCGCCAGCGCGGACTGGAGCAGCATGCGATTGCCGCTGGTGCGGCTGAGTCCGATCAGCGGCACGCGGGAAAGCTCCGCCCAGGCCAGGCGGGCCCGCTGCGCCAGGTCGTGGTCATGCCGGCACGCGGCCACGAACGGATCGCTGGCCAGAGGGAGGAACTCGAGGTCGTCGCGCCGCGCGCTGAGGAAGCCGATGCCGAACTCGGCCTCGCCGGAGGCGACACTGTCGAGCGCGCGTGTCGCCGAAAGATCCAGGATGCGCAGACGGATGCGCGGATAGCACGCATGGAACCGCCGCATGGCATCGGGCAGGAAGCCGGGGACCGCGGAGGGAACGCAGGCGATCGTCACCCGGCCACTCTGCTGCGCTCCCACGCCGGAGATCGACAGCAGCTGATTCTCGAAATCGGCGATCAACCGTCGCGCCAACGGCTCGACCTCCCGCCCGAAGCAGGTCAGAAAGACGCGACGGGGGGAGCGCTCGAACAGCTCTCCCCCCAGCGCCAGCTCGAGCTGGCGGATGCGTCGCGACACCGCCGGCTCGGAAAGGTGCAGAACCTCGGACGCCCGACGGAAGCTCCCCAGCTCGGAAATCGCGATCAGGGAACGCAGGTCGAGAAGTTCAAAGTTCAGGTTCATGGTGGTGGATCCCGTGGGCGGCCTCCTCCACGCCGTCAGTTCAGAGAACCAGAAGCGACGTCAGCCGGGTCATGTCGGGCAGGTTTTCCAGATCGTAGACGGTCTCGATGATCCGGTTCATCTGCGGCTCCTTCATGACCTGCCCGGCGAGGCTGCGGAACTTCAAGGTCAGGTCGTCGCGGGTCAGGGGATTGTCGGGGCTGCCCTTGCCGTTCCAGACCACCCGGCTCAGCCTGCGGCCGTCGCGCGTCGTCACGTTGACCTCGCAGCCCCAGTTGGCAGGGTATTGCGCCGTATATTTCTCGGAGGTCTGAACGTCGATCCTCCGGCACAGGTCGATGATCTTCGGGTCCACCAGGCGCTCGTCGCTGAACTGGCAGATGCCTGCCGCGTCATCCAGCAGGGCCACCGCGATGCCATAGGGAATGGAGAACGTCGCCTCGAAGCGATTCTTCGGAATCTGGAACGTGCCGCACTGCTTGACGCCGATCTCGTAGGTGAGAACCTCGATCTTCTCGATGTCCTCGGCCTTGAGGGCCTCCTCCTTCTTGAGGGCGAAGATGGCGTCGATGGACAGGTGCATGCTGCGGCAGCAGGCATACGGCTTGCGTCCGACACGCAGCATGTCCCAGTGCGTCCCGAGATTTTCCACGACACGATCGACGTCGTAGGCATCGGAGGTGGCGCGGAAGAAACCTCCGTCCTTCGCCTCGAGGATGGCGCCCGGTCCGGTCAGCCCCCCTCCCGCCAGGATCGCCGAGACCACTCCTGCCTCGGCCGCGTGTCCTCCATGGAATTTTTTGTTCCCCGCCCCGTCCTCCATGAAGGCCCACAATCCACTGGACTGGGTGCCTGCGAGGCCGAGGGCGCTGACGGTGTGTGCAGCATCCAGCCCCAGGATCTTGCTGGCGGCGGCGGCGGCGCCGAACACCCCGCAGGAGGAAGTCGCGTGCCATCCCCTCAGGCGATGCGAGGCGGTGCCAACGGAAATGGCCACGCGCAGCCCGACCTCGTACCCCGCGGCCACCGCCAGCAGGAGCTGCCGGCCCGAGATATGGTGCGCCTCACCCAGCGCCATCACCGCCGGAACCACGACGACTCCCATGTGGCACTTGCCCTGGGGATGGAAGTCGTCCATCTCGAGGGCGTGCGCAGCGGTGCCGTTGATGAGCGCCGCCGTCAGCACCGAGGCGCGTTCCTGGCGCCCCCAGAGCGTGCAGTCGGACTGGCGATCATACCCTTTCAGGGCCTTCGTGATTCCATCGACATCCGGCAGGGTCACCGCGGGAATGGCCCCGGCCAGCGTGTCGATGATGTTCTCCTTGGCCTTCTCGACGACAGCGGCCGGAAGCTGTTCGTAGCGCAGCGCCGAGAAGTACTCCGCCAACTCTGCTGTCAAAGTCATGATATTCTCCTCGTCAGGCGCGAATGGGTGCCGTCGGCGGTTCCTCGCCGGAGGGCATGAGATGCAGGATCGTTGCGATGTCCGGGGAATTCTCGAGGTCGCGCAGAGCATGCAGCATCGCCTCGCCCCGGGCCGGCTGCATGTCGACGGCGATGTTGTCGCGGAACTTCTCCACGATCTCCTCCGCCCCGATGGGATTCTGCGGGGCCCCCCGCTCGTAGTCCTGGGACTTCTGCAGAACCGTCCCATCCTTCAAGGTGATCTTGATCCAGCCCGGGAAGTGCCCCGCGCCCTTGCGCGTCTCGTCCTCGATGCAGGTGACCTTGCCGAGCAGGTCCTGCAGGGCGGGATCGCGGAGCTGGTGGAGGTCGATTTCCGCCGGACCGAGGCGCCCCTTCAGGAGGGAAACCGCCACGATGTACGGCAGGCTGAACATCATGCCGTATTCCGTCGTGGGGGTCCGTTTGGCCTCTTCCGGCACGCAGACGATGCGGTAGCAGCGCCCCTCGATCCGGCACTCGACGCGGGCCACGTCGGCGAGAGCGAACGGGTGCTCCTTTCTGAGCGCGAAGATGCAATCGCTGAAGGAATGAATCATGTGGCAGCAGGGATAGCGCTTGACGGCGATCTCTCGCGTCCGCCAGCCGCGGGCGAGATCACCAAAGGCCTCATCGAGAAATGCCGCGGTGCCAATGTGAGAGGCGTACAGGCCATAGTCGCCCTCGAAGACCTCGCGCGGCCCCGTCAGCCCTCCCTGCGCCATGGCCAGGGCATAGAGCGCGGCATGACAGCCCCATCCCGGATGAATCTTCTTCACCGAGGAACCGTCGTGGAGGAACTGCTGCAGCGCCGCCGCCTGACTGCCGCAGATGCCCAGGGCGTCGACCAGGACGCCCTTGGAGAGGCCCATCAGTCGCGCGGCGACACAGGCGGCGGCGAAAGGGGCGACCACGCCAGAGCCGTGGAAGCCGCGGTCATGAAAGCCGCCATGCGCGGCCAGCCCCAGGCGGATGGCGACTTCGTAGCCGACGAGGGCGGCGACCAGGACATCCTTCCCGGAAGCTCCGACGGCCTCTCCCACGGTGAAAGCCGTCGCCACCACGCTGGCACTCGGGTGGACGATGCCGGCGACGTGGGTGTCGTCGTAGTCCATCCCGTGGATAAGAGAAGAATTGGCGAGCACGGCCCCGGCCGCGCTGCTCCCCTCGCTTGTTCCCCACAGGGTGGCGACGGGGGCGCTGCGCTGTTGCAGCACGGCCGCCCGGACCGCGCGCGCATGCGGCAGATGGCAGGCCGCCACCGCCACGCCGAAGGCGTCCACCATCATCAGTTTCGCGTGTTCCCTGACCTCCTCAGGAACATCCGCAAGCGTCAGGCTGGAGGTGAAGTCGGCAAGTCTTTCAGAGAGCGATTGCGGAACCAATGGTGCAATTCCTTCCGGACGATCCGGTCAGCGAACGAAAATCGCGAAATCCAGGGCGATGTTCAGGATGGCGGCCACCAGCATCGGGATGGCCGTCCGCTGCACGACCTTGAAGGTCGACACATCGGTCATGCCTGCGATCGCGATGATCGGCGGTGCGATGGGGCAGACCACACGCCCGAAGCTCGTCATGATCTGCATCGGCAGCAGCAGCGTTACCGTGTCGACGTTCATGAACTGGGCCACGCGCGGCACGATGGGGGCAAACGAGAAGAAAGTTGCGTTGCCGGAGCCCATCAGGAAGGCGGACAGCGCCATCAGCAGGCTCATGATGATGATCATCGCATGGATGCTGAGGCCGACGGACTGCGCCCCGGCGATCAGGGTGTCCACCATGCCGATCTTGGTCAATCCGGCAGCGAAAGTCTCGCCGGCGACGATGAGGGACACGACGTTGACAAACGACTTCCCCATGCCATTGAAGAATTTCATGAGGCTCTCGGCGACCGCCCTGCCGTCGCGCAGCCGGCAGTACTCGAAGCAGAGCGCGATGAAAGTGCTCAGCACCATTGCCGTCGAGACATCGATGCGGAACGAGGACGAAACCAGCGGGCTGAAGCCCAGGATGAGAACGATCGGGAACACCGGGAGCAGGGCATAGACCATCGGCGGGCGGGAGGTGTCGCCCTCCTGCTCGATCGCTTTCATGCTGACATCCGGGACGAAGTGGTCCCTCTTGTCGAACCAGCGCTGGACAAAGAAATGCGTGATCGCCACCGCGGCAATGATGGGAAGCGCGATCGGGATCTGATACTTCACGAAATACGTGGCTGCATCGATATTGCAGATCTGGGCAGCAAAGTTTTCGGCCTGAGACCCCGGACCCAGGTCGATGAACTGGCAGCAGCCGATCACCCCCAGCGCCGACAGCTTGCTCACGCCCAGCCGGATGAGAACCGGATACATCGTGACCATGAGCAGCAGCGCAAGACCGGTGTGGCTGGGGATGAAAAGCACCAGCACCTGGGTGACCAGGAACGCCGCAACAAGCAGAACGGAAGGGGAGTGGAGCTTCTTGAGGGGGCTGCCGACCGCGGCAAAAAGCGCCTTGCTGGCACCGACATATTCCATGTAGGCACCGAAACCGGCGATCGCCATGATGTCCATGCCGGAACTACCGGCACGGTTGTGCAGAAGGTCGCTGATGATCTTGAACAGGTCGAGCCAGGCTGACCCGGTCGAGCGCTTGTCCGGGAGCACGGGGCCGATGTGGGCAAGAACCGCGATCATCAGCATCATCATTCCGGCGAGGAAGAGAACGGCCTGGGGACGCCATTTCTTGACGATCATGGAGTAGACCAGCCACGCGATGATCACCAGGGATACGACAACACTGAACATGGCTTCCTCCGGCCGTTCTATACCTGCGGCGGTGTGCTATTTTGTTGTTTCGAATTCGGTTCGTTATGGAGCAGGCAGGTCGGCCACGGCCTTCTCGATGCGCTCCAGCGCCTCCCGCAGCGTCGCACGGCGGCAGGCGATGTTCATGCGCAGGAAGCCGAGCCCGGTCCTGCCGAAGCTCTCGCCGTCATTCATGGCGATCCTGGCCTTTTCCAGCATGAACCTGGTGAGGTCAGGTTGGCTCATCGCGAGATCCCGACAGTCAAGCCACATGAGATACGTAGCCTCTGGGTTGACGAGCTTGATCCGTGTCATTCTTTCCTTGAAGAATTTCCGGAGAAGATCAACGTTTCCCTGAAGATACTCGACCAGCTGATCGGCATAGTACTCGCACTTGTCATAGGCCGTCTCGAACAGCAACGTACCGAATACCGTACGCCCTTCGCCCTTGTGGTTGAGGACGGAGACATGGAATGCCTCGCGCAGGTCCTTGTTCGGGATGATGGCCGCTGCCGTGCGGACCCCGGGAATGTTGAAGGTCTTGCTGGGATTGACGCAGACGATGCAGTTGTCGCGGATCGCATCGGAGAGCGAGGCCAGCGGCGTATGCTTCCGTCCGTCATAAAGAATGTCGGAGTGGATCTCGTCACAGAGCATAACGACATGATGCTTGAGGCAGAGCTCGCCGATCCGACGCAGGTCTTCCGGCGAATGCACCCGGCCCACCGGATTGTGCGGGCTGCACAGCAGCATCAGACGGGTGCGCGGATTGGCAAGCTTGCTCTCCAGGTCTTCGAAGTCGATCTCGTAGCGGCCGTTGCGCAGAACCAGCGCGTTCTCGAGCTTCGTGCGGCCGTTGTTGACCACCATGTGGTGGAAGGGATGGTAGACTGGCGTCTGGATGACCACCGCGTCACCGGGATGGGTAAAGGCGCAGATGGCATAGACCAGGGCCGGAACGACCGCCGGGGTGTACTCCACCCACTCCTCTTCGATATCCCAGTTGAAACGCCTTTTCTGCCAGCGTCTCACCGAGGCGGCAAAGTTGTCGCTGTTGCGAGGATAACCGAAGCATCCCTGTCGGGCCCGATCGACCATGGCGTCGATGATCGGCTGGGCACACTGAAAATCCGTGTCGGCAATCCACATCGGGATGACGTCTTTTTCGTACGTATTCCACTTTTTGGAGTCGGTTCCGCGCCGAGAAATGACATCATCAAAGTTATGTCGAACGGTATTGTTGTTCATCTCGAACGGTTTCCTCTTTGCCAAACAGTTCGCCCGTAACAGGCAGTGAAGGCTGTGCCGAGAATCTACAGGCCGGCCGAAATCGCGTAAAATGTTTATATTTGATGCAATGCGATCTATAAAATAGATGGCGGAAGGAGAGCCCCATGGACGAAAAAGACACGGCGATGCTGATCGCCATCGCCCGGGAAAAAAACATCACCCGCGCGTCCGAGCGCCTGTTCACGGCCCAGTCGGCGCTCTCGTATCGGCTGCGGAAGCTGGAGCAGGAATTCAACGCCCAGCTTTTCCTGCGCACCCCCGCCGGGGTAACCCTGACGGCAGAAGGGGAAAGTATCCTGCGCTATGCTCGGGATGCCGAAAAGCGCCTGCAGGAAGTCAAGGATCGCATCCAGAATCTCAAAAGGACGCCCGCCGGCGTTCTCCGGATGGCCGCCTCCTCCGTGTTCGCCTACTACGAGCTGCCGGTCATCCTCAAGAAATTCATAGGCCTCTACCCGAATGTCGAAATTTTCCTCAAGACAAATCACAGCCGCGACGTCTATCGGATGCTCCAGAAAGATGAGATCTCGGTCGCCATTCTCCGCGGTGATCCGGTCTGGACAGAAGACAAGCGCCTGCTGGCCGAGGAACCCATCTGCCTCGCCTCGGCCGAACCACTCGAGATGAAAGACCTGCCGAGCCATCCGATGATCGTCAATCCACGCTCGGCCGTGACCGACATGGTAGAAGCCTGGTGGCGGCAGAACTTCGCTCTTCCTCCCTACGTCGCCATCGAGGTGGACAACATGGACATCTGCCGCCAGATGATCCTGGGGGGATTGGGATGGAGCATCCTTCCCGCGATCGGCCTCAAGGGATACGACTCGCTCCATGTCCGCCCTGTCCTCTGGACGGATGGCCGTCCCCTGGTGCGCAGGACCTGGGTGATGTGCCGCTCCTCCTCGCTGGAGTTGAAGGTCGTGCGGGCCTTCATGGACTATATCGTCGGGTTCCCGGCTGCGGCGCGGCGCGGGGAGGGGGCAGGGAAGGAAGGGAAGGCTTCTTTTTCCTGAAGGAAAAAGAAGCAAAAAGGACTTCGTTTATTTGGCTCCGCGCATGACACAGGCGCGGAATCCTTAACGAATAAAGCTTTCTTGGTTCTTCTTGCTCGCAAGAAGAACGCCTTCCTTGCTTGCCTTGCCTGTGCCGGCCGTCTCGCGGTTGGGCGAGACAGCCGGGCAGGGGGAAAAAATTCAGCCGTAGAGCGGGCCGAAATTGGCGCAGGCCCGATAGTCGGCCCCTTCGGGATCCATGCCGAACAGCGCCCAGCCACTCGGACGGTAGATCTGCTCGGCCGGCACGTTGTGCAACGCCACCGGAATGCGCAGCATCGAAGCCAGCGTGATGAGATCCGCGCCGATATGGCCATAGGAGCTGGCGCCGTGGTTGGCGCCCCACGCCGACATCACGCCGTAGACCGACGCGAAGGCGCCATGGCCCGTCAGGCGCGGTGCGAACCACGTGGTCGGCCAGGTCGGGTCGGTGCGCTTGTCGATCGCCTCATGCACCGCAGCCGGCAGTGTCACCGTTTCGCCCTCGGCGATCTGCAGCACGGGCCCCAGACCGTCCACGAGATTGAGGCGCGTCATGGTCACCGGCATGCCGCCGCGCGAGAGGAAGTGGCTCGAATACCCACCGCCGCGGAAATAGCCGTGATTGGCCTGGCAGAAGGTCGTTGCCTCCAGGCAACGCTTCTGGTCTTCCTCCGTGACCTCCCAGAACGGCTTGATCGCCGGATGACCATCCTCGCTCATCTCTCCGGTCGCATCGAGGCAGGTGGCTCCGGAATTGATCAGATGGATGAAGCCATTCGCCGCGCCGCCCTGCGGTTTCCAGCCGGTGACCCGCTCGACCGCCGCCGGGCTCCAGAAGGTGCGCACGTCGGAGAAGATCTGTGACCGCGCCGTGAGCAGATATCCGAGCAGCATGCTCACGCCGTTGAGACTGTCGTTCTCGGTGGCCATCACCTGCGGCTGACGCGCACCGTTCCAGTCGAACGACGTGTTCAGCATCGTCTCCATGAAGTCGCCGTTCGGCATGAAGTCGGTCCACTGCCGCTGCCCCTGGAACCCCGCGGCGATGGCGTTGTGCCCGCAGGCCTCCTCGGCGTGGCCCAGCTCCGCCAGGCGGGGATTGCCCACCATCAGGTCGCGGGCGATCAGGCACATCTTGGTGACCAGCTCCCACTCCTCGGCCTTCCGCGCGGCGCCGGAGCGGCTGTCGCCGGAGTTGGGATCCATGCCTTCCCGGCAGTTGCTCTTCACCCAAGGCAGGGCCTTGCGGTATTCTTCCGGGTCGTAGATGCTCAGGGTCAGCCGCCGCTGGAACTCGCTCATGTCGATGCTTTCGCAGCGCAGACCGAGGTATTTCTCGAAGAAGGCCGGATTGACCATGGACCCGGCGATGCCCATCGCGACCGAGCCCATCGACAGATAGGACTTCCCCCGCATCAGCGCCACCGCCAGCCCTGCACGCGCGAAACGCAGGATCTTCTCGCGCACGTCGGCGGGAATCGTGCGGTCCGAGGCGTCCTGCACGTCGGCTCCGTAGATGCCGAATGCCGGCAGCCCCTTCTGGTTATGCGCCGCCAGCACCGCCGCCAGATAGACCGCGCCCGGGCGTTCCGTGCCGTTGAAGCCCCATACCGCCTTGGGAATCGTGGGGTCCATGTCCATGGTCTCGGAGCCGTAGCACCAGCACGGCGTGACCGTGATCGACAGCCCCACGCCGGCACGGGCGAATTTCTCCGCGCAGGCCGCCGCCTCGGCGACACCCCCGATGGTGGTGTCGGCAATCACGCATTCGACCTTGCGGCCGTCGGGATAGGTCAGGGTCGAGGAGATCAAATCGGACACGGCCTGCGCCATGCCCATCGTCTGCTCCTCAAGACTCTCCCGCACGCCCCGGCGGCGCCCGTCGATGATCGGCCGGATCCCTACCTTCGGCATTGCCTTATCGGTCGCGTTCATTTTCGTCTTCCTTCCTGTCGTGTCGCTCCCGGGGAGCTTCTTGGGACCGTCCTGGGCGGGGAAGTTCCCCGCGCGTGCTGTCCATGATTGCCGCCAGCGTACGTTTCCCCGGCATCGCGCGCCTATCCGTCGCGCATGGAATCATTTGGCAAGCTTACGGTCCTTCGTCTCTGGGCTGCACAGCAAAGCCACAACGGTGATGGCAGCCATGATGATCGTATATACCAAGCCACCGGCGTGTAGGAGCCGCCAGCCCAGACGGCAGTCAGCCCCACGGCGGCGGAAACCTTGAGCCGGCTGGTCAAATAGGACGGTGCCCAAACCTGCAGAAAAAATCCCGGGCTGCCTTCGACCATGCGGGCACCGCAGGCGATCCTGAATTCGCGCTTGGATTCGCGCCAGACGACCTTGATGGGCGCCAGGACACCAGCCAGGAAAGGCACGCGCCCTCCCCGGCTCATGAAGGAACCGGCGGGCTGATGACCATCACCGGGCGGCGTCCGTAACGATCGCCCACATGGTCGAAAATAAATCCGCCCAGCGGACGGATCGGAGAACCGACGCCGTAGGAGGCGAAGGCGGCGATGGTGCCGGATGCTTCTGCGTCCGGTCCTCGGCGGAAGGAATCGCCCGGCCGGCATCAAGACCATTTATGCCGGCAATCCTGGACATCTTTTTTGCCCGACTGGGCGCAATCCCACATGCGCGCGCAAAGCCGGGGGAAGAGCGAAAGGATCGCCGAGATCACCCCGTCCGCACCGACGGAAAAGCAGGAAGAGATCATCTCGCCGGTGGCGGCGAAGACAGAGCCGGCCGGCTCACGGGAGCCCCCCGCGGGCGGCCAGGTCAACGCCACCGGTGGTTTTTTCGGCCCCGGTAAAAACCTTACTCAACGGGGCATACACAAGCCCGGCCCGCGCGGTCGTGGCTTTCGCGGTGTGCAGGGTGGTCCAGATCTCGCGGCGGCCGATCAGCGGGCGCAACCGCGGAGGGACTTCGCACCGGAAATGGGAGCCCCCCCTGTGACGCGGCGCGCATGCGGCCGCCCCTTGGCGGTGGTAGGCCGATGGAGCACGTGCTCATCAGCCCGGGTTTCGGCCAAAAAACTGAATGATTTCAAGGGGTTGTGGCTGGGGGACTAGGATTCGAACCTAGATAAAACGAGTCAGAGTCGTTTGTCCTGCCATTGAACGATCCCCCAGCAGGGTCGCCGGACGCGCCGTGGGGCACGCCAACAGGGCAGGGCGGTTTCTAGTTCGCCGCCGGGCGGCTTGTCAAATCCCCGTTGCAGATCCATTTCCTGAAACCGGGAACACGCGGGCGCGATTTCGCGCTTGAAGCGCACCCCCCGGACGGGAACAATACATTCCCGGTGGAGCAGGCGGTTCTGGTCGATGGGCGATCTCTCCGCGAGGCGGGAGCATGGTGGCAGGACGGGCGGACGCAGGGCGGTTCCCGCTTTTGCGGCGCTCGACCTCGGCACCAACAACTGCCGCCTGCTGGTCGCCACGCCCGCCGGCGAGGGGTTCCGCGTGCTCGAAAGCTTCAGCCGCATCGTCCGCCTGGGCGAGGGGCTGCATCACACCGGACGTCTCAGCCAGGACGCCATGGAGCGGGCCATGGTGGCACTGCACGGCTGTGCCGCGCGCCTGGCACGCCGCCCCGTGCGGGCGGTGCGGGCCATCGCCACCGAGGCCTGCCGGCGCGCGACCAACGGCGGCGAGTTTCTCGCCCGCGTGCGCGCCGAAACCGGGCTGCCCATCGAGGCGATCTCCACCCGCGAGGAGGCCGAGCTGGCCCTCGAATCCTGCACCCCGCTGCTGGCCGGCGGCGGGCGGCGGGCCCTGTTGTTCGACATCGGCGGCGGCTCCACCGAGCTGGGCTGGGTCCGCCTGACCTCCCGCGGCCCCGAGCTGATCGGCTATGTCTCGCTGCCCATCGGGGTGGTGACTCTGGCCGAGCGCTTCGGCTGCCGCGGCGACGGCACCGCCGAGTTCGTCGCCATGCGCGAGGATGTCGCCGCCCGCCTGCGCCCCTTCGAGTCGGTGCACTGCATCGGTCACGAGATCCGCCAGGGCGGGGTGCGCCTGCTCGGCACCTCCGGCACCGTCACCACCCTGGCCTCGGTGGTGCTCGACCTGCCGCACTATTCCCGCCCGGCGGTGGACGGCGCGGTGCTGCCGCGCGAGGCCGCCGACCGCGCCGTGGAACAGCTGCGGGCTCTCGGCCCCTCCGGGCTTGCCGCCCATCCCTGCGTCGGCCCCGAGCGCGCCGAGTTCGTGCTGCCGGGCTGCGCCATCTTCGCCGCCATCCATCAGGTATGGCCCGCCCCCGAAATCGTGGTGGCCGACCGCGGCCTGCGTGAGGGTATGCTGCTGCGATTGATCCGCGGCGCCCGTTGCTCCCATCATCGCCCCGGACATGCCTAGCCGGGACACGCCTGAACCAGGACACGTCTGACCATGCCCCCCACTCGCAACCGCCCGCCCGGCCATGGCCGCGGCGGCCACTCCTCGTCCCAGCCCCCCGGTGCCGACCGCGGCCTGGAGGTGCGCGTGCATAGCGCGCGCGGCCGGCCGCTGGCTTCGCAGCTGTGGCTCAGGCGCCAGCTCAATGACCCCTACGTCGCCGCCGCCCAGGCGCAGGGCTGGCGGTCGCGCGCCGCCTTCAAGCTGATCGAGCTGGACGACCGCTTCCACCTCATCCGCCCGGGCATGCGCGTGCTGGACCTCGGCGCCGCCCCCGGCGGATGGAGCCAGGTGGCGGCGGCACGCGGCGCGGCCACGGTGCTCGGCCTCGACCTGCTGGCGGTCGATCCGATGGCGGGGGCGCGCTTCCTGCAGGGCGACTTCAACGACCCGGCCATGCCCGACCTGCTGCGCGCCGAGCTGGGGGGCGCGGCCGACTTGGTGCTCTCCGACATGGCCCCCAACACCACCGGCCACCAGGCCACCGACCACCTGCGCATCGTCGCCCTGGCCGAGATGGCCGCCGCTTTCGCCGCCGAGGTGCTGGCTCCCGGCGGGGCGTTCGTCACCAAGGTGTTCCAGGGCGGCGCCGAACGCGAGCTGCTGGAGCCGCTCAAGCGCCGCTTCGCCAGCGTGCGCCATGCCAAGCCGCCGGCCTCGCGCAAGCAGAGCAGCGAGCTTTACGTGGTCGCCCAAGGATTCCGTGGCTGACAGGATTCCGGGGCTGACAGGATTCCGGGGCTGACAGGATTCCGGGGGTGAAGATCGCCTGACGGCTGAGGCGCACGGATCGCGCTTTTCTTTGGCGGGCGGAGCGTTCATTTTGGACGGGTGCGGCGCTCTGCTGCACGGGTCAGGATCGAGGAGGCTTGAGGGATGTGCACGACCTGCGGTTGCGGCGAGACGGGGGAGCATTCCCATACCCACGACCATGGTCACGACCACGGCCATGAGCATCCCCACACCCACGACAACCTGCCCGCCCACTCCCACGAGGACGCGGCCCGGCTGGTGCGCATCGAGCGCGACATCCTGGGCAAGAACGACGCCCTGGCGGCGGCCAACCGGGCGCGGCTGGAGGAGCGCGGCATCTTCGCGCTGAACTTCGTCTCCTCCCCCGGCTCGGGCAAGACCGAGCTGCTGGTGCGCACCCTGACCGAGCTGGCCCCGCGCCACGCCATCGGCGTCATCGAGGGCGACCAGCAGACCAGCCGCGACGCCGACCGCATCCGCGCGACCGGCGTCAAGGCGGTGCAGATCAACACCGGCAAGGGCTGCCACCTCGACGCCCACATGGTGGGCCACGCGCTGGACGAGCTGGCCCCCGCGCCGGGCGGGCTGGTGTTCATCGAGAACGTCGGCAACCTGGTGTGCCCCTCCGCCTTCGACCTCGGCGAGGCGCACAAGGTGGTGGTGCTCTCCGTCACCGAGGGCGACGACAAGCCGCTCAAGTATCCCGACATGTTCCTCGCCTCCGACCTGATGCTCATCAACAAGTCCGACCTGCTGCCCTACGTCAGCTTCGACCTGGCGGCCTGCATGGCCAACGCGCTGCAGGTGAACCCGGCGCTGCAGATCCTCACCCTCTCGGCGCGCACCGGCGAGGGGATGGCGGCCTGGCTGGCCTGGGTGGAGGCGCGGGCGGCGCATCTGGCCAAGGCGGCGGGCGTGGCCGAGGCGGTTCCGGCCGCCGCCGCGCCAGTGGCAGCGGCTGCCGCCGCGCCAGTGGCAGCGGAGTAACCCCGCCATGTGCCTGGCCATTCCCGCACGGGTGACGGATCTGCTGGAAGACGAGATGGCGCGCGTGGATCTCCAGGGCGTGTCGCTGGAGGTGTCGCTGGCGCTGGTGGAGAACGTGGCGGTGGGCGACTACGTGGTGGTCCACGTCGGCTACGCCTTGAGCCGGCTCGACCCGGAGGAGGCCGAGCGCACCCTCGCCCTCTTCGACGAGATGTCGGCCGCCGCCGCGTGAAATACGTCGACGAATACCGCGACGGCACCCGGGCCAAGGCGCTGGCCGCCGCCATCGCCGCCGAGGTCCAACCGGCGCGGCACTACGCCTTCATGGAGTTCTGCGGCGGGCACACCCACGCCATCGCCCGCTACGGGCTGGAGGATCTGCTGCCGGCCAACGTGCGGCTGATCCACGGCCCCGGCTGCCCCGTGTGCGTGCTGCCCATCGGGCGGCTGGAGGAGGCCATTGCGCTCGCCGCCGACCCGCGGGTGATCCTCTGCACCTACGCCGACCTGATGCGCGTGCCCGCCGCCCGCGGACACAGCCTGCAGAAGGCGCGCGCCGACGGGTCGGACGTGCGCATGGTCTATTCCTGCCTCGACGCGCTGCGCATCGCCGCGGAGAACCCCGGGCGCGAGGTGGTGTTCCTCGCCATCGGCTTCGAGACCACCACGCCCCCCACCGCCCACGCGGTGCTGGCGGCCGAGCGCCAGGGGCTGGGCAATTTCTCGGTGCTGTGCAACCACGTGCTGACCCCGCCGGCCATGCGCGCCATCCTGGCAGCTCCGGGCGGCAGCGGGCTGGACGGGGTGATCGGCCCCTCGCACGTCTCCACCGTCATCGGCGCGCAGGCCTATGCCGGCGTGGCCGCCGAGTTCGCCACCCCGGTGGTGATCGCCGGCTTCGAGCCGCTCGACGTGCTGCAATCGGTGCTGATGCTGCTGCGCCAGGTCAATTCCGGGCGCGCCGAGGTGGAAAACCAGTACATCCGCGCCGTCACCGACGAGGGCAACCGCAAGGCCCAGGCGGTGATGGCGGAGGTGTTCGTCCGCCGCCCCAGCTTTGCCTGGCGCGGCCTGGGTGAGCTGCCCGACAGCGCCCTCGCGCTCGCCCCCGCCTATGCCGGGCGCGACGCCGAGCGCCGCTTCGGCATCGAAGCCCCCGTCATCGCCGACAACCCCGCCTGCGAATGCGGGGCCATCCTGCGCGGCGCCAAGAACCCCGCCGACTGCCGCCTGTTCGGCACCGTCTGCACCCCGCAGAGCCCGATCGGCTCGTGCATGGTCTCCGCCGAGGGGGCCTGCGCCGCCGCCTGGACCTACGGCCGCGCCCGCGACAGGTCCGCCCGCTCCAAGGTGTCCCAATGAGCCCGACTCCCCGCCCCGCCCCTCACCTCGACCACGCCCCCCATCTCGACATCACGCACGGCCGCGTCGATCTCACCCACGGCGCCGGCGGGCGCGCCATGGGCCAGCTCATCGCCGAGGTTTTCGCCTCCGCCCTGACCAACGACTACCTCGCCCAGGGCAACGACCAGGCCGCCTTCGACGTCCCCGGCGGGCGCATGGTGATGACCACCGACGGCTACGTCATCTCCCCGCTGTTCTTTCCCGGCGGCGACATCGGCTCGCTGGCCGTGCACGGCACCGTCAACGACCTCGCCATGGCCGGCGCGGTGCCGCTCTACCTCACCGCCAGCTTCATCCTCGAGGAGGGCTTCCCGCTCGCCGACCTCGCGCGCATCGCCCGCAGCATGGGCGAGGCCGCCCGCGCCGCCGGGGTGATGGTGGTCACCGGCGATACCAAGGTGGTCGAGCGCGGCAAGGCCGACGGGGTGTTCATCACCACCGCCGGCGTCGGCCTGGTGCCGCCGGGCCTGACCCTCTCCGGCGACCTCGCCCGCCCCGGCGACGCCGTCCTGCTCTCCGGCTCCATCGGCGACCACGGCGTGGCCATCATGGCCCACCGCGAGAACCTCTCCTTCCAGACCGCCATCACCTCGGATTCCGCCGCCCTCAACGGGCTGGTCGCGGCGATGGTGGCGGCCGGCGGCGCCGGACTGCGCGCCATGCGCGACCCCACCCGCGGCGGACTCGCCGCCACCCTCAACGAGCTGGCCCACCAGTCGCGCGTCGGCATGCGCCTCGACGAGACGGCCATCCCCGTCCACCCCGGCGTGGCCGCCGCCTGCGAGCTGCTCGGGCTCGACCCGCTC
>CALNAL010000330.1 GCA_937874445.1 uncultured Acetobacteraceae bacterium
GCCACCGCACCGCCCCACACCGACAGCCGCAGCGTGGCGAAAAACCCTTCCAGCAGCAGGTTGGGCACCCAGCGGCCGCTCGCCGCGTCCCAGCGCAGGAAGAAGCGCGGCAGGGCCGACCAGTGCCAGTGGTAGTTCAGCACCGTGCCGGCCCGCAGCGCGAGCCAGACCACGCCCAGCGCCAGCACCGCCAGCACCAGCGCATCGACGGGGCGGAACTGGACGTGCCGGTCGGCAGAAGGGCGGAAGGCGGGTGACATCAGTCGGCGGCGATCAGGCCCTTCCAGGCGCGCCCCTTGAACCAGTAGTCGAAGCGCTCCTTCAGCCAGCCGTCGTCGGTGCGGCTCTTGATCCAGGCGTCGAGGACCTCGCGGGTCTGCGGGTCCCCCTTGCGGATGGCCATCGCCTCGTCGGTCTGGCGGACCGGCGGCTCGAGGATGCGCACCAGGGTGGGATGCTCCTCGGCCAGCAGCGCCGGCGAAGGCGTGGAGACCAGCACCGCCGTGGCGTTGCCGTTCACGAATTCCTGGGTCTGGGTGTTCTCGTCGTCGAAATAGTTGGTGTGGGCCCGCGGGAAGGCGTTGAGCGAGGCCGCCGTGGAGCCGCGCCGCAGCGCCAGCGTGACGGCGGGGCTGTCGAGCTGGGCGGGGGCGGTGATGGCGGGGGCCAGCTTCGTGTTGACCACCGCGTAGATCTGCGAGTGCTCGTAGGGGAGGGTGAAATCCACCGTGCGGGCGCGCTCGGGCGTGACGGTCAGGCCGCCGATGACGACGTCGTACTTGCCGGCGATCAGCGAGGGGATGATGGCATCCCAGGCGGTGGGCACGACCTCCAGCTTCACCCCCAGCTCGCGGGCGAGGCGGGTGGCGACGTCGATCTCGAAGCCGACGAGCTGGCCGTTCTTGTCGGGGAACGACCAGGGCACGAAGGTGCTCAGGCCGACACGCAGCGTGCCGGTGGCCTTGATGCGCGCGATCGCCGGCTCGGCGGCGCGGGCAGGCAGGGCGGCGGCGAGGCCGGCGGTCGCGGCAAGAAGAGTGGCGGAAAGAAGGGCACGGCGCTGCATGGCATTCTCCTCCCGGAATTCCGGCGTCTACGTCTGGTAGGGGCGCGCGAGGCGCCGCTCAAGAGCCCTGGCGGCCAGCGACATCGCGAAGGTCAGGGCCAGATAGAGGGCCGCCACCGTCAGCCAGATCTCGAAGCTCATATAGGTATCCGAAATCGCATTGCGCCCCGCCGTGGTCAGCTCGAACAGCGCGATCACGCTGACGATGGCGGAATCCTTGACCAGCGAGACCGCCGTGTTGGTCAGCGGCGGCAGCATCAGGCGCAGCATCTGCGGCAGCACCACCCGGCGCAGCAGCACGCCCCGCCCCAGGCCCAGCGCCATGCCGGCCTCCCACTGGCCCACCGGCACGGCCAGCAGCCCGGAACGGACGATGTGGGCGATGAACACCGACTCGAACAGCGCCAGACTCGCCACCCCGCTCCAGAAGCGGTCGATGCCGAAGACCGGGGCGATCACGAAGTAGAACAGGCTGACCTGCACGATCAGCGGGGTGTTGCGCACCAGGCCGATCAGCGCCGCGGACAGCCGCACCGCCGACCACGAGGCGGACAGGTTGGCGAGCGCCAGCCCCACTCCGAGCACGGCCGCCAGCCCCATCGCCAGCACCGAGATGCGCAGCGTGGCAAACAGCCCGAGCAGCAGCGGGCCGGGCCGCCCCCCCGCCATCAGCAGCTCCGGGACGCGCGCCCACTGCCACTCGTACTGCATGGCCGCAGCGCCCCGCCAGAGCAGCCAGGCCGCGCCGCCCATCACCACGACATACTGCACCGCCGCCAGAACCTGTGCCCGGCGTCGGCCCCGCACCGGCGGGGGGGCCGAGTCCTCACGCCTGTCGGGATCGGGTGTCGCCACCAGCCTCATCTCCCCAGGGGAAACATTCTTTCATCGGGGAAGAGGGACCGCAATCTCCCGGGAGACCCGGGAAGCCTTCCCGGCCCTTCCGGGCGGCGGGGCTTGCACCCGTGCCGGAGGGCGACCATACGTCGCCCGCGCGCACGGCATGCCGCCGGACGGGCGACGGAAAAGAGGGACAGGCAAGGGGAAATGAGGGGATACCCTCGGATCCGGACGGGAAGTCCGGATGGTGCGGTCGAGAAGACTCGAACTTCCACGGGGTTGCCCCCACAAGCACCTCAAGCTTGCGCGTCTACCATTCCGCCACGACCGCACGGGGTAGGCGCGGGGATATAGCCGATGACGTTGGAGGCATCAATGACCCAACTGCAGGTCCAGGGCGATTCTTACGCAGACCGAGCGACAAAAGAGACCCCCGCGGGGGCGTGGCCGCCTGTCGCGTGGCAGGCCGCCGAGGGACTGACCGCCTATCCCGACGCGCTCGCCGCCATGCGCGCGCGCGTCGCCGCGATCCGCTCCCACGAGGCCGGCGAGCTGGTCTGGCTGGTGGAACATCCGCCCCTCTACACCGCCGGCACCTCCGCCAAGCGCAGCGACCTCAAGGATCCCGACCGTTTCCCCACCTTCGACGCCGGGCGCGGCGGACAGTGGACCTATCACGGGCCGGGGCAGCGCACCGCCTATGTCATGCTCGACCTCTCCCGCCCGCATGGCTCGGTGCCCGCACGCGATGTGCGCGCCTACGTGCACGGGCTGGAGGAATGGCTGATCCGCGCGCTCGACCGCTTCAACGTGCGCGGCGAACGGCGCGAGGGCCGGGTGGGCATCTGGGTGGTGGACCGGGCCACCGGCGAGGAGAACAAGATCGCCGCCATCGGGGTGCGCGTCTCGCACTGGGTGAGCTGGCACGGGGTGGCGTTCAACGTCGAGCCGAAGCTGGAAAACTTCGGCGGCATCGTGCCCTGCGGCATCGCCGACCACGGCGTGACCTCGCTCGCCGCCCTGGGACGGGTGGTCTCGATGGAGGAGGCCGACGCCGCCTTGCGCGGAGCCTGGAAGGAAGTGTTCGGCGACTGATCCGCAAGCTTCGCCGGGCGTGGAGTCCGGGGGTGGCAAGAAAGCAAGGCAAGGTGTTCTCCTTTCGGGAAAGGAGAACCAGGAAAGCTTTATCCGTTAAGGGCTCCGCGCCTGGGTCAGACGCGGAACAAAATGGGGAAAAGTCCTTTTTGCTTCTTTTTCCTTCAGGAAAAAGAAGACCTTATCCTTACCTGGCCCGCGATCGGCGAGACAGGTAGAGAAACCAGCCCCGCCGTTAAGCGGATGTTCGGGGTTGGGGGAAGAAAGTGCGGGCATGTCCACGCGCCCCCACCTGATGCTCGCCACACCCTGCTTCGGCGGGCTGGTGACCTCCGCCTACATGCAATCCGTGCTGGCCCTGATGGCCGCCGCGGGTCCGGCCGGGTTCGACCTCTCCCACGCCCTGCTCGGCCACGACGCGCTGATCACCCGCGCGCGCAACACCCTGCTCGGCTGCTTTCTGGAAAGCCCGGCCAGCCACATCCTGTTCGTCGATTCCGACATCGGCTTCGAGCCCGCCCAGGTGGTGCGGCTGCTGGCCAGCGGGCTCGGGATGGTGGCCGGGATGTACCCGCTGAAGGCGCACAACTTCGACCAGGCCGCCCGCAACCGCGCCACCTTCGGCGAGGAGGGCGAGGCCGGGCTGCTGATGTACGTGGGCAAGCCCCTGCCCGCCCCCGTCCGCCAGATCCGCGAGGGCTTCGTCGATGCCGAATACGCCGGCACCGGCTTCCTGATGATCCGCCGCGAGACGGTGGAACGGATGGCCGCCGCCTATCCGCAAACCCGCTACCGCGCCATCCACGCCTGGCCCTTCCCCGACGGGCCGGAACGCGTGCGCCACGCCCTGTTCGACACCATGATCGACCCCGAAAGCGGGGAATACCTCTCCGAGGATTTCGCCTTCTGCCGCCGCTGGCGCGACATCGGCGGGGAGATCTGGCTCGATACCACCTGCCGGCTCACCCACGTCGGCGCCACCGAGTTCCACGGCCAGCCCGAGGCCCGCTTCGCCCCGGCCCCGGCAGCCGCCGCGATGGCGTAGGTACCAAGGTAAGGAAGGGTAAGGTCTTCTTTTTCCTGAAGGAAAAAAGAAGCAAAAAGGATTTTTCCCCATTTGGCTCCGCGTCTGACCCAGGCGCGGAGCCCCTATAGGATAAAGCTTTCCTGGTTCTCCTTTCCCGAAAGGAGAACACCTTCCTTCCTTGCTTGCTTCCTGGCCTCGACAACGTTCCGCGGTATCAGCCCAGCCAGCTCGTGCCGAGCCAGCTGACCAGCAGGCTGCCCGGCGCGAGGGTCAATCCCGCCCAGACGAAGGCGGACAGCCAGTTGGCGATCTGGAAGGGCCAGAACCCCATCTCGAAGACCCCGCACAGCAGCGGGACCGTGGCGCGCAGCGGGCCGACGAAGCGGCAGAGCACCACGCTCATCACCCCCCAGCGGGCAAAAAACCGCGCCGCCCGCGCCATGATCTCGGGATGGCGCCGGAGCGGGCCGATCCGGGTGACGCCGTCCTTCAGGTAGAAGCCGACGGCGTAGGAGACCCAGTGCCCCAGCGCCGCGCCGATGCCGATGCCGAGCCACACCGGCACGAAGGGAATCTTCGAGGCCCCGATCAGCGCGCCGATGCCGAACAGGATCGTCATGCCCGGCACCGCCAGCGCGACGAAGGCCAGGCCCTCCGTGAAGGCCAGGGCCCCGGCGATTGGGGCCGCCCAGACGCCGTGGGCCTGCACGAAGGCAACGACCGCATCGATCCAGCCGCTCATCGGTTCCCCCGCTCAGCCCAGCGGCAGCCAGCCGAAACCCGAAGGAGTCCCGGGCTGGGCGCGCTCGGCGACGACCCCCGTGACCTCGGCCCAGTGCGGCCCCTCGTGGCAGAGCTGCTCGAGCGCCTCCACCGCCGCCTCCGGCCCCGTCAGCAGGGCCTCCACCGCCCCGTCGGGACGGTTGCGCACCCAGCCCGCGACGCCGAGCCCGTGCGACTCGCGCATCAGCCAGCGTCGGAAGCCGACGCCCTGCACCAGCCCGGTGATGATCAGCCGCCGCGCGATCATGGCCGCGACAATGCCAGGAAACGGGCCGCCAGCGCCACCTCCCCGGCCACCGCGGCGCGGCCCTGCTCCGCCTCGGGGTCGCACCCCCACTGCTCGGCCTCGAAACGCTCGTCGAGCGTGGCCAGGTTCCAGGCCTGCCCGGGGGTGAGCCGGCCCTCCACCACCGCCAGACCCAGCACCAGACTGCCCAGCGCCGGCACCAGCACCCCCAGCGCCGCCAGATCCGCCACCGGCTGGCGCGCCACCGCACCGGCCAGGGCGGCCAGGGCCTCGGGCGGCTGGGCAACGGGCATCACTCCGGCCGTGACCACCAGGGCGGCCCCGTAGCGCGTCGCCGCCCAGTCCAGCACCGGCTGCCATTCCCGCTGCTGGCGCTCGGCCAGGGAGGACGGGGTCTCGGCGCGGTAGCACAGCAGGTCGCTGCCGGCCCAGCGGGACAGCTCCAGCACCACCGGCTCGGGGTCGGGGGCGATGCGGACCTGGGTGGTGCCGGCCAGGCGGGTAAGCGGCACGTCGGCCCACGACATCTCGCCGCCCCGGGCGCCGCCGGCCGCCTGCCATTCCGCCGCCACCGCCGCGGCCAGCGCGGCCGTGGGCCGCACCAGGCGGGTGCCCTCGGGCAGACGCACCGGACGACCGTCGAGTCGCACCGAGAAGCCGCCCTCCTCCGCCCCGGCCGCGGCGTTCTCCCAGAAACGCTTCATCGATTGGCTCCCGAAGCCCGCGCGGGAGGAGCGGCCCGCAGCCCGGCCCGCGCCGCCGCCAGGGAGGGCACGCAGACGTCGCCGCGCTCGCCGCCGGGGAAGTTCGGCAGGATCGCCCCGCGCAGCTCGGGCGTCAGGCGCGGGGCGGCCAGCGGACCGGCCAGGCGCATCAGCATCGCCACGTTGCCGCGCAGGGCCGGACGCAGATGGATCTGCACCGTCTCCTCGCGCAGGTTGAACGTGCCCGCTCCCTGCAGGGTGAAGCGGCCGGCCTCCAGCCCCACCGCGGGCACGGTGGCCAGGCCGGCATCGACGTCGGCCCGCAACGCCAGGCAGCGCAGCCGGGTGCGGCCGGGGCGCGCCAGGGCCTGCACATCGGCCGCCGCCTGGGGCAGCGCCTGGGGCATCAGCGCGGGCAGCAGCTGGCTGAGCAGGCGGTTGTCCAGATCGGCATCGGTCACCGCCAGGCCCAGCCGTCCGGACAGCGCGGCGGCCAGGGCGCGCGGGGAACGTCCGGCGGTATGCAGGTCGAAATCGAGGTCGCCGGTGCCGGCGGCATCGCCGGGGACCCCGAGCAGCGGCAGCAGTGCGCGCAGGCCGAGGCCCGGAACATGCGCCGACAGCGCCACCTGGGGCGGCGTGGCCGCAGCGTCCACCGCCAGATGCCCCACCGCGCGGCCGCCGGGCATCGCCGCGGTCAGCGGATCGAGGGTGAGGCGGCCGGACTGCAGCACCACCCGCCCCGCGAGGTCGCGCCAGGAGGCTCCGCCCAGGCGCAGCTCCCCCACCGCCCGGCGCAGGTCGAGCTCGGCCGCGGACAGCGGCGGCCAGGGCAGCGGGGTGGCCGGGAACCGCCGCGC